>QIDY01000022.1 GCA_003228495.1 Nitrospirota bacterium | reverse complement strand
TTGTTGCGCAGAGGGAAAATTGATATATTAAGGGTTTTGCTCTACTTCGACCTCCATGCCATCACATTTCATCACGGTTGCCAATATTGAAAACCTTCCACCCGGTACATGCAAAAACATTGAGACCCAGGATTGGGGCATTGCCCTCTTTAACCTCGATGGTCAAATCTATGCACTCGATAACACCTGCCCCCATGCCGGCGGCCCGTTAGGGGAAGGGACAATCGAAGGAGAGCATATTACCTGTCCCTGGCACGGCTGGAAATTTCATATTCCCACCGGCATCTGCCAAGCTTGAATGTGGCCTGTTATGAGGTACGAGTCGTGGAGGGGACTATCCAAATCGATCTCCCCTCTCAAAACTCCTAGGCAGGAAAGAAATTTCTTCCCCATGTGGAAGCGGTGGCAAATTTTCAAAGGGCATCAACTGTTGCGCCGCTAACGAAATCACGCGAATTGATTTTTCTTTCACATTGACTCGCCACGCAAACTCCCGCTCGATCCACTCCACCGATCCCTTTTCTCGTATAATCTTTCGCACAACATATTTATCTTCTCCCTGAGAAGCGACCTGCCACTCAAGCTCATTAAACGTCACATCTCTTTCTTTCATATGATCCACAAACAGTTGCAGCGCTTCTTCTAACGTATAGCCTTCACGCGACAAATGCTTTTGAACTAACTCCAACGCTTCCCCAGCTAAAGGATCAGTATCTTGTAAACGAGACACAGTTGGCTGCATGGAGCTATACAGAATCCACAAACCGACTCCGAGAACCGCGACCAAGACCACGCCAATAGTTTTCTTCACTAGATCCGTCACAACACATGTCCAATCTTCATGTTAATCGATTATCAGTCAAACACTGAATAATGTGGTTATACCATAATAAATGTGTGATTCTCACGAAAGGTCTGAAAAACTGCATCCTCAGTCAAATGAAAATGTACATGGCCAGCAATGCGCAACATTAGGACTCTTGCAGAATTTTTGTTAATCCTTTGACCAACCTATGGTTTTCTCGTGCCAACCGAACCGCTATACGTAAAGCCGGTCGAGTCACGCCAGAAAAAGACTGGCAATCTCTCACCGACATTCCCTGTTCTTGGAGGCGAGCAACAATATGCTTGGTACGAAGTCCATCGGAGACTTCCACCATCACGAAATTAGCCTTCGACGGGATCACCCGTAAACCAGGGACCGTTCGTAACTGCACAATGAAGTGGGGGCATTCCTGTTGCATAAACCGCTGGCTTCGTTGTCGAAAACGTGAATCTGCAAGTGCCGCCACCCCTGCGGCCTGGGCAACATGATTAACTGACCATGGAGGAAGATGTTTCCGAATAGATTCGATGATTTCCGGCTCCCCCACGACATAACCAAGACGAATTCCCGGAATCGCAAAAAATTTAGTAAAACTGCGAAGGACGAGTAACCTCGAATATTTTGAGATATCTTTAATTAGGGAATGTGAAGGGCACCAATCAATAAAAGCTTCATCAACAACCATCCAACATCCAACCCGTTCGACTTGACGCATCATCTGTCGAAGGTCTCGAAGGGAAATACGCCTACCGGTTGGACTATTCGGATTACACACAAACACGGCATTATTTTTCGCGACATCCTTGCGACCTTTCTTTTTGGAAGCAAACCGCCATTCTTCAAAAATTTCAGAAAATCTCTCAAGTGAAGAGGCATAGCGCTGAGTAGAAACGGCGTGAACGAATGTGCATCGGGCCCCGGCTAGTCGAAGGGAGTTTTCAAATTCCGAAAAGGTAGGGCCAACAATCAAGGCATGGCGCAGAGCGAGGGCCTTGGGGAGAATACGAATCAATTCAGCCGAGCCATTGCCCACTAGAATCGATTCTTCAGCAATCCCATGTTCTTGAGCCAAACATGCCCGAAGATCTCCGGAATACGGATCAGGATAATACCGACACCCGATGACCGCATCGTGCATTGCCCGCACTACCGAATCCGGCGGCCCTAAGGGGTTCAAGCTGGCACTGAAGTCGATTAACGCGTCAACAGGTCGATCAAGCTGTTTTGCCAGTTGATAGACCTGTCCGCCATGGGTTTCGTGTTGATTCACAACATCCCTACAATTAAAAACACCATCATCAGAAATAGAGAAGCTAATCCCATGACCTGAAGGGCAATGGGAATCAGAGAAGGGGTTAAGAAATCGCCGGGATCCCCTAGTTTTATTCGCTCTTCCACAAGACCTCCATATTCATTCACACCACCTAACTGTACACTAAGGGCTCCAGCCATAGCCGCCTCCGGCCATCCACTATTCGGACTGGAATGTTTTCGCGCATCACGCCAACAGATACGCCAAGATGTCTGCCCTCTTCCCAATCGCAGGCCAGCGGCCAAACTGATACCTACAGCCGTCAGACGCGCTGGAATCCAGTTCATCAAGTCATCCAAGCGTGCCGACGCCCACCCGAAATCACGATACCGCGTATTGCGATATCCAATCATTGAATCCAACGTGTTCACTGCCTTATACGCCATCGCTAACGGCGGCCCGCCCAAAACAAGATAAAACAGCGGTGCGACGATACCATCGGCGGTATTTTCGGAAACCGATTCAATCGTCGCCCGAACAAGGTCAGGCTCGGAAAGATGAGTCGTGTCACGTCCGACAATCCGGCTCACGGCAAGCCGTGCCGCGGGCAGTCCATGTTCCGTCATCGCCTGATACACACACAGGGCATGGTCCCACAAATCACGCGCGGCCAGGGTGGTGTAACCTAAGACGATCCATGTGATAATACCGAGAGTCTCATTTAAGTAATCCATGTACCGAATTATTTCCTGAACCAAGAGGTAACATCCACCAGGCAGTCCTAATGCCAACACCATACCCGCCATTGTCTTTGTTAAGGGGCTCCGGCACCATGCAAAGATCAACCGCTCACACCCATGAATCACGCTTCCCATCAAACGAATCGGATGTGGCAGCCACCGGGGATCGCCCAACACCACATCCAACATGCACACCGCTAGAAATTTCAAACCCAGGAAGGAATCCATCAGAACTAGGTTGAGGCATCACCGGAAGACGAGGATAGGGGACGTTGAGTAATCTCCGACAAACAGGCTGAGCACAAACAATCATGATATTGTTTGACAATTTTCTCATATTGCGTATCGTTCACAGGATAATCTCCACACCAGCATCGGGAAAGCCCACAGTCAAACCCCTGTCCGCATCGTTCACAGATTTTGGGATAGGTTCGGCTCACTTCATATTCCTCAAGAGCTCATCCAATGAACACGAACATCGGCATGCACAGCACAAACACGATTTCCACGCCTTCATTGATCGATCCCAGAATGTCACCGGTGATACCGCCAATCTTCCTGGCAATCCACCACACGTAGCATCGAACAAGCAGGTATCCCACGCAGAGCACCATCACAGCCGCGACTGGCCCAAAAATGGCGCCAATCCCGATGCTCATGACCATCGAGGCAACCACGACATCAATAGATGAGCTATGGCGAATAAATGAGGCCGCCAAACCTTCAACGCGAGGATAGACCACCCTCCACACACCCACAACCATAGACCATCGTCCGACCGCCGGCATGCAGAGCAATACGAGTTCTCGCATTCCACCAGGCAAGGCCATCAAACCCGCATATCGGAGCCCAAGACTAAGCACTAAGCCTGTCACTCCGAGCGCTCC
>QIDY01000210.1 GCA_003228495.1 Nitrospirota bacterium | reverse complement strand
CCTGGTTGACCAATATATAATTCCTCATACATCAAGGGTGTTTTGTCATCTTCCCCGTATCTCTTTTGATTCAGGACTGTATCAGTTTGTCTACGAAACAGGATCTTATTGTTTGAGAGAGTTTAAAACTCCTGTGTTTTTAGGGAATTGCTTGCCATGGACTTGTGGCGTGAATTTTGCTTATCCCATTTTACAGCGTTGGCATTTTACAGAGTTGGTATCGTCCAATACAAAGGAAGTGGATATGATTCGGATTTGTGCGTGGTGTCAGCAAGAAGGGCAACTGGGTATTCGAGACCAGACCTCAGAAAATTCGCTCGAAAAAATATCTCATGGAATCTGCCGGAACCATGCGCTTCGTCTACGACACAGCTATCGTCGAAGTCTTCTTCGTCGGTCAGTCTCAAAATTACTCATCGTTCCAGTCTCGCTTCAAGCCGGTCTTAATCCTTAAAGTCTGTTAATAGCGATTGGTGCTTCCCCTCTTTGGGTGTGTCAGGGGGTCCACATAATTCCTGAACCTATGGTGCGACTATGGTGAGGAAAAGGTGAGAAGCTGAATGGCAAAGGGAAGGAAAAGAAAAACTCAGAAACTTAGCTGGAACTTTTTAGGCGGTTCTTGACCATGACGGTTCCGAGATGGGGTAAACGGGAAGTCCGACGATAATCAAACCAGGCAAAGACCAAGACGCCCATCACTAGCAGCGTTCCAAGAACTATAGTTGCGGCATCGTTTCCGATCAAAGCGGTAATAGGAGTCATATGTTATATTCCCTCGTATCACTGGTATTTTCGGTCAGTTCATCAAAATCTTGAGATATTCTCCTCGAATCGCCATTCTTCTTACAGTCTAGATTTTTACACCTAGGTTTTATAATCTACATTTTGAAAGTAAATACCCTCGGCCGAGTTCTTCCAACCTTTCACCACCCTAGAGCTACCCAGTATAATGAAGTATGAGGATTGCATCGCACATTCGCCTTCCACCTCTTAATCCCGGACTCGTCCTTATGGCGGGAGTGTTGACGACTCTCATTTGGGTAATGTCTTTTTCTTCGGTCTGGAGTGCCACTCCAACAAGTCTTACACCAAGCCCGAACCTTGAAGCTCTCGAAGTGACAATCAATATCCGCTCCCGTGAGTTTCGCCCTAATACGCTGACTATCCCGGTCGGGCAGAAGACCCGTTTGGTCTTGAAAAATTTAGATACTGAACTCCATGCCTTTGTGCCTGTGGGGTTATTAGCTGACTCCCACGTCGCTGTCAGCGGTAACGGAGCCCCGCAGTTTGCCAAAGCAGGTTTCGTGCGTGTGCTCCTTCCTACTCGAGGACAAACCGAAATCGTCTTTACCCCTGCTCGTCCCGGAACCTATCCTTATTTCTGCGATTTGCCAGGTCATGTCATGCGGGGTTCCATCTTGGTGCGTGAGAATCCAGCTATGGTACAATAACGGGTTTGACTTAGGGGTGATACCCCAGCAAACCATAAGACACCATTTATTCCACATGTTTTTTTGTGAAGAGGAGTTGGGTTCCATGAGTACAGTGCGTTGTCAATTGACTGTGAAAGATACCCCAGGATACGGGGCCAATTATTTCCTCGTTCTTAATAGATTGTTTGAAACCGGGATGCTCCAGTGGGTCATTATTCTGTGTGCGTTCTTTCTCTTGCCAACTATGACCACATGGGCTGGTGGGCCTAAGCCTGTTAACCAGGATGAGCTGCTTATCACTATACGTGAATATGCCCATGCGGTCAGCAAGAGTGATCGCGTGGCGGCAGGGCAACGAGATATTGTGTGTTTATTGAAAATGGCGCAACAGCAGTTGTTTGTAGACGGTCATTTTCCTGATGCGTTGAGCCCCATATATGAATGGTGTGACCAACGTCGAAAAGACGCCCACCAACACGTTGTGAATCAACGAGATCGGGGGTTAGATAATATTTGGCCCGGCCCAGGCAAGCTGGTGGACTTTACCGACTTCCAGCGATTTTTTATTGCTGAAACCCGTAGTCAGCAGTTAGCGCCCTCTTTTTTCGTCATGCACGAGTTTCCGGCTTATAAATCCGCAAATCCCTTTACTATTGAGGCTCTGGAATCGGGAACATTGCCGCATGCCTCATTTCCTTCGGCTGATGAATCCACCGTCTTAGCCGCTCCCACCGCATTTGTGACGACAAAAATTTCCTATCCTAATCCGTTAACTGCTCCTGTTTCCAACGGACCTGGGGTGAAAGATTGGGCCGTTCCTTATAAAAAAGTCCAGCGAGTCATAAAATCCGTACAAGTCAAATGGGTGGTGCTCTCCGATCTCAAACGACTGGGGTTCCCGACTGATCAAGCCATTTTAGATTTACCGCTTGATGGACCTCATGGAACCACCATTCCATTTGTCATGGATCCAGGTGGCTTTGTTCCTAAATCCACTGAATGGTTTGGTCCCAACGATCGACCCGAATCGATAGTCCTCGGCCTTCAGCAGGCGCAAGCAGCCCAAAACCCATTGGATGCCCTGATGCAACTTAATCGAGTCTTGATGATTGCTCCCACGAACAAACAGGTCTTGGGGGTGTTTGCTCATCAACTCTACCAAGGGCTCATGAATTATGGGAGTCGTTTACATGGCATTCACATAGGAGATGCCCGTTTGGCTCAGCGATTCAATGAACTGTATTGGACGGTGCAATCTCAAACCGATCGGTTTGATTTAGCCTTAGGCATGGAGATCGGCGGAAAGGCAGAGCCCACGCCTGCGGATTTTTTGTATCGCATGATTCCGGTTATGGAAGCATTGGCGTCACTTGAACCCGGGGATTTCCAAAATCGCATTCGCTTGACCTCGGCCTATCGCTGGACGAATGATCAAAGGGCTGCCCTTTCCGCCCCTCAGGAATTGTTAGCTGAAGTGCCCTCTGAACAAGAAGAAATGCGCGCGCAGGTGTTGTTGGAATTAGCCTGGGCACGCATTGGAAAGGTGGCCTGGAATCGGCATTACGACGATCCCGACATTCGAAAAGGCTATGACACCGCCAACCGTGCCTTTGACCTGACCAAAGATCCCTTGAATAAATTTAGTGCCGCCTATGCGATGGCCTACAGCTTGGTATTTCATGTGCCTCGTGATAACCAAGCCATGCTGGACCTACTCAAACAAGCTCGCGAATGGTTTGAAAAAGTCCCCGGCTCCAGCCCGCAAAGTTGGGACTATATGCTGGCTAACGACACACTCAAAGGGTTTGTCGAGACCGATCCTGCATTTAAATCGTTATTGGCTGCACAATTAGGGCAGGTGGGAAGATAGACGAAACGATTAACGTTCCACGCCTGGATTTTGTCTCCTATCTCCTTATCCTTCACTCCTTACCTTTTCTCCCATGATTGAATTGGATTTCCGTAAAAATCCCGCCATTCTGAGTAACATG
>QIDY01000140.1 GCA_003228495.1 Nitrospirota bacterium | reverse complement strand
AAATCCGTCAGTGCAAATACCTGAACAATATCGTTGAACAAAACCACCGACGCATCACATCAAGAAATTGACGCGACCAATGCTCGGCTTCAAAAACTTTCACGCGGCTCGACGGACCTTAGCAGGCATTGAAGTCATGGCCATGATCAAGAAAGGACAGATGACAACCCTCGCGGGAGATAGGAAAACTCCTGCCGAGATGTTCTATGCCCTGGCAGCGTAGTCATCAGGGTCACGACCAACCTTTTTGCCTCGATTACCTAATTTGCCACAGAACCAAACAACTTGCACCTCATTGGGAATTTCTGAGTGAATTTACCGTAAGATATTGATTTTGATGTAAATTTTATTTCTTTGGCAATTCCTCTGGGTGATTACCTTTTCGTACGTCTTTCCTGGGACTTTAGGACTCGACGTTGGGTCTTTTGATTGATTGCAGATTCTGCAGCCCATTCGTACAATGCACGTTCCCACGAATGGGTGGGGTGGTCCGGTTTTGTCTTTCACATTTTAGTCCCTGACGGAGGGGTTGGATTATGGCAAAAGTCCTTGAAGGTCCAGGAATGGGCTTGCTGCGGAAATGGGGAATATCGACCCCCAACTATGTCGTGGTGACTTCAAACGAAGAGTTTGAAGAACTCTCGAAGGTCAATGATTGGTTTAAAAAGAGCAAGCTTGTCGTGAAAGCTCATGAAGCCTTGGGCTCTCGTTTTAAATTAGGGTTGGTCAAGGTGGGGTTGGATTTGGCTGCTGCCAAATCAGCCGTAAAGGAAATGCTCGGCAAGCAGTTGGAATCGATCACCATTCGCGAGGTGATTGTTTCGGAAGCCATTGATCACAAAGAAGAATATTATGCCTCGGTGAAATCCACTCGAGAGGGCGTTGACGTGATGGTCACGACCTATGGCGGAGTCGAAGTGGAATCCAATTGGGAGAAGGTGAAAAAGTTAGCCGTCGAAATCGGGGAATCTCCCACGGACGCTCAATTAGCAACGTTATCGAAAGACGCTGGGTTCTCCGGTGATACGGCCAAGAAAATAGCCGAGTTTTTGAAGAAACTCTATACCTGTTTTGATAATGAAGACGCGCAATATCTGGAAATCAATCCCGTCGTCCAAAATCACAGCGGAGACTTGGTTGCCCTTGATGCGGTGACGTTGTTGGATGGCGATGCCAAGTTCCGTCATAAAGATTGGGCGTTTCCCTTTGCGGCCGAATTTGGTCGTGCCTATACCACCAACGAGGAAGAAGTAATGGCGGTGGATGCCAAAGTCAAAGGCTCCGTGAAATTGATTGAAATTCCCGGGGGCAATATTGCCATGCTGCCGGCCGGGGGTGGCGCGAGTGTCTATTATTCTGATGCCGTTGTAGCCCGTGGCGGGAAGTTGGCTAATTATGCGGAATATTCCGGAGATCCTCCGGATTGGGCAGTGGAGGTACTCACGGACAAAGTCTGTTCGTTGCCGAATATCAAACATATTATTGTGGGTGGGGCCATTGCCAATTTCACCGATGTGAAAAAGACTTTCGGCGGCATTATTAATGCCTTCGGTGAAGATCTGGGTGCGGCGTGGCGGTCCCAATGAATTACAAGGGTTGGCGGCCATGCGGGCATTACAGGATGAAGGCTTTGATATTCACGTGTTCGATCGCACGACGCCCTTAACGGACATTGTCGATATGGCGATGGCGGCAAAATAATCTATATTGAATTAGAGGAATTAGGAGATTGCTTCAATGAGTATTCTTGCCACGAAAGACACGTATGTTGTTATTCAGGGTGGTTTGGCTGGTGTCAATGCTGCCCGTCGTATGGCGGAGTTCTGCTACATGAATAAACAGCCCTTAAACGTGTCCGCGTTTGTGTACCCGCCGGATGCGGGAAAAACCAATGATGTGGTGTGCGGAACGGAGCTCGTGCCGATCCCCATCTATAAGACGGTTGCCGACGCCACCGCGAATCATCCTGAAATTAATACCAGTCTGGTCTATATCGGTGCGAATCGGGCCTATCAAGGCACGATGGAGGCCCTAGATGATCCCAAAATCCAAACGGTCTCTATGATTACTGAAGGTGTCCCGGAAAAAGACGCCAAGCTTCTTGGAAAACATGCCAGAAAATTAGGGAAAACCTTTAACGGGCCTTCTTCTATTGGTGTGGTGTCTGCCGGAGAATGCCGTTTAGGGGTGATAGGGGGAGCCTTTGACAATTTGGTGGCTTGTAAGTTGTATCGTCCCGGTTCGTTTGGTGTCATTACTAAATCAGGTGGCCTGTCCAATGAGATTATCTGGATCTGTTCGCAATTTGCCGATGGGATTACAACAGCGATTGGAATTGGCGGGGATGCCTATCCAGGTACCGATTATGTGAGTTATTTAGAAATGTTTGAAAACGACCCACAAACCAAAGCGGTCGTGTTAGTCGGGGAAATGGGTGGTGATTTAGAAGAGGGTGCCGCCGAGTGGTACGGTGCCAAAAAGCGCAGGATCAAACTGCTGGCGGTGGTGTCGGGCTTTTGCCAGGAAAGCCTGCCGAAGGGGATGAAGTTTGGTCATGCTGGTGCGAAGGAAGGGTTAAAAGGTGAAGGGTCCGCTCGGTCGAAAGCTGAGGCCTTGAAGAAATCGGGCGCGAACGTGCCTGAAACGTTTGGTGCCTTAGGTCCTGCTATTAAAGCCACGTATGAAGAATTGCTCAAGAGTGGGGCGGTCAAGGCTATTCCCGATTTAGCTCCTGTTGATATGCCGCGGCTTCCCAAAACGGTGGCTGAAGCCAAGAAAGATGGGGAAGTGTTAGTGGCGCCGCTCATTCGTTCGACTATCTGTGATGATCGGGGAGACGAACCGCTGTATCAAGGCTATCCAGCTTCAGAACTGATTAATGCCGGCTATGATATTCCCCACGTTATCGGATTGTTGTGGGACAACCGGTTGGTTTCCAAACAAGAAGCTGAAATCATCAAACGCATTATTATGTTGTCTGCTGATCACGGGCCTTGTGTCAGTGGTGCATTGACGACGGTCATTGCCGCTTGTGCGGGGATTGGCTTATCACAAGCTGTTGCGGCCGGCATGATCATGATAGGCCCACGCTTTGGTGGTGCGGTGACCGACGCAGGCCGATGGTTTAAATATGCCATTGATAACAAGCTGACTGTAGATGACTTCCTGGTCTATATGAAGAAAAATGTGGGACCAGTTCCAGGCATTGGACATCGGGTGAAAAGCTTGCGCAATCCGGATAAGCGAGTGAAAGAGCTTGTGAGGCATGTGAAAAGTCTGGGTATGAAGACTCCACATTTAGATTTTGCGTTAGAAGTTGAAAAGATTACAGCTGCGAAAAAGGACAATTTGATTCTCAACGTAGATGGCACAATGGCTGCCGTGTTGGTCGATATTGGATTCCCGGTGGATAGCTTAAATGGCTTCTTTGTCCTTGCAAGAACGATTGGCATGATTGGTCATTGGACCGATCAAAAACGACAGGGCAGTCGACTCATACGCCTGTTTGATTACTTGGTGAATTATGCCTCGCCCAAACGTCGGGAAGTTCCCAAGTTAAAATAATATGGGCTTTTGAGCCTTTTGTTCTCAATGATCGTCACTCAACGTTGAACTGAAACTAGGAGAATCTGTTATGTCAGTAGATATGGTCAAAAAACTTTATGCTTCAATGGGCCCAGTGGTGGACAAAGCTCGAAAAAAAATTGGCCGTCCAATGACGTTGGCTGAAAAAATCCTTGTGAGCCATGCGGACCATTTCGACTCGCAAGAATGGGAACGTGGAAAAGCCATGCTATCTCTTCGCCCTGATCGGGTGGCTATGCAAGATGCGACGGCACAAATGGCCATGTTGCAATTCATTCAAGCGGGCAAAACGAAGGCGGCGGTGCCTAGCACGATTCATTGCGACCATTTGATTCGAGCCGAAATGGGTTCGGAAAAAGATCTCATGATTGCGAACAATGAAAATCGAGAGGTCTATAATTTTTTAGAATCAGCCGCTAAAAAATATGGCATCGGATTCTGGAAGCCAGGTGCCGGCATCATCCATCAGGTCGTTCTTGAAAATTATGCCTTTCCGGGTGGACTGATTATTGGCACTGATTCGCATACGCCGAACGGGGGTGGATTAGGTATGCTGGCTATTGGCGTCGGCGGGGCCGATGCGGGTGAAGTCATGGCCGGACTGCCATGGGAAGTCCTCCATCCAAAACTTATTGGCGTCAAACTCACTGGAAAACTCAATGGATGGGCCTCTCCCAAAGATGTCATTCTGTACATCTGTGGGAAACTGACGGTCAAAGGTGGCACCAATAAAATTGTTGAGTATTTTGGCCCTGGCGCTGAAACGATCAGTGCGACCGGGAAGGGCACCATTACGAACATGGGAGCCGAATTGGGCGCGACGACTTCCGTGTTCCCATTTGATCAAAAGATGGTGGCCTATTTAAATATCACCGAGCGGGTCGACATTGCGAAATTAGCCGAAGCGAATAAGACGATGTTGGTGGCTGACCCTGAAGTCTATCAGTCACCAGAGAAATATTATGATGAAATCGTCGAGATTGATTTGTCCACGCTTGAGCCTTACGTTGTGGGGCCGCACTCGCCTGACTTAGCTCGGCCGATTTCAAAGTTGGCGGCGGAAGCCAAAGACAAAGGTTATCCCGTGGAATTAAAGGCGACTTTGTTAGGAAGTTGCACGAATTCTTCATACGAAGATATTGGGCGCTCCGCGCACATTGCGCAACAAGGATTGAAGGCCGGCCTCAAAGCCAAGACGGCGTTCCTGGTTTCACCAGGTTCTGAACGAATCTTTAATACCATGAAACGCGATGGGTTTATGAAAACTTTTGAAGATATGGGCGCGACGGTCTTGGCGAATGCCTGCGGTCCTTGTATTGGTCAGTGGAAACGGGCTGATGCTGTCAAAGGCAAAGCCGATTCCATCGTCAGTACTTTTAATCGTAACTTCCCTGGTCGAAA
>QIDY01000389.1 GCA_003228495.1 Nitrospirota bacterium | reverse complement strand
AGACCGAAACCTTTGCTAATATTCTTCCAATGCCCCCCCTCATCATCACTCCGAAAGGCTCCGCTACTGGTCCCAACATACCAGTCACCGGTATCGGCGATAGTCAAACTTTGAATAGCTAGGCGAGTGAGCCCCTCATTCATGGCCAACCATCGTTGCTGATCATGTTTCCATCGAAAAACTCCCTTGCCTGTGGCCACAACCACATCCTTCCCAATAGGTACGATTCCTCGAATGGAATCATTCGGAAGATTCCGGCTGAGGGAGGCCCAAGACAGACCGCGGTCCGTACTCCTAAAAATTCCCCCATCTTGAGTCCCTAAAAAAATATGTTGGGCTTGATTCACCGCAATCACCCGAAGATACCGATGCGGCAATCGTTCACGCGGGTCAACAAAAACCGATTGCGAATCAACCCATTGTGATTGGTCCATCTGGTCAGTTTGAAAATGGTGAAGTCCCTTACCGGATGTGGCCGCTAAAAGACGCCCATCATCTAAAATTGCTAACCCCGGAACCAAGACTTGTTCCAACCCATCGCCGATTTTGATCCATCGTTGTTCGGTTTCAACCCATTGGTAGACCCCTTGTCCCGTTCCCGCATAGACCAGTCCTTCATGAACGAGAAAAGATTTGACCTCGGTTTCTTCTACTCCCCGACTAATGGATTCCCACTCTGCTCCCTTTATCGAAAGACGATACACACCACCCCGCATCGTTCCAGCATACACATGTTGCCCGGGGGTCACGGCAAGACACAGGAGAAACGGGTCTGTCAAACCACGATTAAGCGCATCCCATGATTGACCCTTATTTGTACTTCGAAACAGTCCCATCCCAAATGACCCGGCATATACAATTCCGTCCGGCGTCACCACAATCGTCTGAATGCTCGGCGCAGCACCTTGCCAGGGACTCTCCGAGCTTTTGGGATGAAGAGAAGGCAAATTAGAGGCTGGATACCAGGAGGAAGGAAGCGAGCGCGGTTCAGCAAAGCCCAATTGAGCACCCAGTAACACCATGGCACTGGCACACAAAGTCAATCCTAGCACTTGCATCATCCATCGTCTTGGTTGCATGAACTCCTCATATTTCCCTTTGCCCTTCACGAACTCTTGGTCTCATCTGCCATACCCGAATCTGATTCATCAACGCCTTCGTCATCCGTTTCCTCCGATTTTGGAACACGCCCAAACATTTTTGCACCCCAAATGCCGATCTCATACAGAACGATCAACGGAATGGCCATCAGTAACATAGTGAACATCGTCGCATCCGGCGTAATCACTGCCGACATAATCAACGCGACCATTGCCGCATGCTTCCGATATTGAATCAACATGGCAGCCTGAATAATGCCCACACGCGCCAACAATGAAAGAACCAGAGGGATTTCAAACGCAAAGCCAAAGGCCAGAAGAAACTTGACGTTGAAATCAACATACATCCCAACAGCCAATTCTGGAGTTATATCTCGATCCATACCAAAGGAAACAAAAAAATCGATGACAAGCGGTAGAATAATGAGATTACAAAACACCAGCCCCAACACAAAAAATCCCATCCCCAGAAAAAAGAGGGGTACGGCCCATTTCTGTTCTTTCTTGAGTAACGCCGGTTCAATAAATTTCCAAAATTGATAAAGAATCATGGGCACGCTGACCACTACCGCCGCTAAAAATGAAATTTTAATCGCGGCAAAGAGGGCTTCAGCAGGGGCGTAAAAAATCAAATCATCTTCGAACGGCCGTTTAAACCATTCAATCAAAAGACCCGAGTAGGAAAAGGCCACGACAAAAAACACCAGAATCGTGGCCCCGACCACCAACAGACGACGTTTGATTTCTCGGATGTGGCGCTGGAGCGGGGGCACCAGCATATTCATGGCCATGGTTGGAGAAAAAACAGCCATTAGTCAGATAGGTAAAACGTGAAAAAACCGAAAAAACTTTTACCCGAGCGTACCAGCTTGTTCTGTTGTGGCCCGATAGCCTCGAACAAAGGCCGCCATACGATCTTTTTTACCAAGTTTTTCTTTTTGAATTTGTTTTTTTAGCACTTCTTCTTGGGGAGTCAGCACATGATGCTTAAGCAATTGTTGCAATTCCGCGTCTAACCGGTGATGAGATTCTTCCAATTCTCGATATTCCTCATTCGATGTCCGTAAACTTTCTGCAATGTGTTCATCGGTCACCATGGGTACCTCCTTTTCACCTGGTTTATCATGAAATTGTGTGAATGGACGCTTGACTACCAACTAACCTACCGCGCTCATACCTCCTTTCTGAAGAGGGCGGAACAAGAGGTTCCAAAGTCATAAGAATACCATCCTCAGTAGGCCTCGTATAGTAGGCTTTTCGAGTGGCATATTCTTGAAAATGAAAGGATTCATAGAGGTTTTTTGCAGCCTGATTGGACGCTCGCACTTCCAACATTCCTCGGCAACATCCTTCTTCTATTCCAATGTGTAGGGCTTGTGAAATAAGCTGTGTCGCCAAGCCCAGGCGGCGAAATTCCTGGTGAACGGCCAAATTGAGAAAGCGGATTTCCTCAAAGACCATCCATGCACACATATAACCAATTACTTGAATTTTGTGTCCATACTCCGAATGAGGCACAATAAACACATGGCTAAATTGATTTCCCTCCAGTTCAGCCTCAAAATTTCTCCGTGACCAGGGCACGGAAAAACAGGCCTCTTCCAGTGCGACTAACGCGTCAAGATCTTCAAGCGTCGCAACTTGGATATTCCAATTTTTGGAGGCATAAACAGTCATCGTATGAGTCTTTTCATATCAGTCACAATAGTTTCAGAATCAGATTTTACTGTCTTACTCAGAAAAATCCTAGGCTGAATTCAGTGGCTTAGAAGTTTCTGCATAGGAAGGTTGAATATATCGAGGCTCACAACCTTCCGGTAGGAATTTTCCCATATCCAGCAATTTCTGTCCTGCACAACCAACTCCTTTGGCAGATGGCCATACGGCCTCAGAAGGCCCTTCAATAATCAAACAGTTATGAGGATCTAAGCTTTCTTGATTTCGTGCCAACCCATCTCCCAAAACGATGGTCGGTTCGGTGAAGCCCGCACAAACATCTGTGAATTTTCCAATTTGTTCCGTTTGCTTACATACAAGCTTTTGATGCTCCCATTGAAAAAGGCCCCAATACACCATTTCGGCACGAATCGATACCATACTGACAATCGGCAAATCCGAGTTGGGCAGATTCCAAGCCAAGCCTTCTAAGGTCGGGACTCCGACTAATGGAATTCCTAAGGCTAATCGAAAAGCGGTCATGGTGGCTAGACCAACCCGCAAACCCGTAAAGGTCCCTGGCCCAATGCCTCAAGATCGGCGACATCCAGCGAAACTACACGAAGAAGTTGCTGAACCGTTGGAATGATCTGTGTGGTTAAAGAACGGTTGGATTCGCATTCTGTATAGCCAAGAAGCTTCTGATCGTTGAAAATAGCGACGCTCTGGCGGGAAGTAGCCGTTTCAAGTGCTAATAGTATCATGGGCCTGGGCTCCTCATCACTTCCATTCCTGAACATTTGGCACGCCACTACGCCGTGTTGAGAACAAACTCTTGAAAATTTAGTGTAATCGAGCCTCCGCTTGGGCGATGATCCGTGGCTGTGACCACAAAGGGCAAACGAATTCTCCCTTGCCCTGAGGCGGATGGGGCATTCACATCCCGATAAT
>QIDY01000372.1 GCA_003228495.1 Nitrospirota bacterium | reverse complement strand
GAAAGGTCATATTTGGCTGGCCATTCTTCGCCATATTTCATGAGCAACCGAATGGCTGTGGGTGTCGTATAAAAAATAGAAACACCATAATGTTCGATGAGATCCCACCAGCGCCCGGGATTGGGGAAATCGGGTTTGCCTTCTGCGGTGAGAATAGTTGCGCCGTTCAGGAGTGGGCCATACACAATATAACTATGTCCAGTGACCCAGCCCGGATCAGCCACGCAAAAGAAGACATCTTCTTCTTTGAGATCGAACACATATTTGGTTGTGATGTAGGTTCCGACCATATACCCGCCATGGACATGTACGACGCCCTTAGGTTTGCCTGTCGTTCCCGAGGTATAGAGAATGTAGAGGGGATCTTCGGAATCCAAATGTTCGGCTTCACATTTCGGGGATTGGTCTTTCATCCATTCTTCCCAGTCTAATTCTTTTGGAGCCTGGAGGGGGGTGGCTGATGTCTCCCGTTGGATGACAATCACTTTTTCTACTGTTGGGCAATTGGCCACGGCTTCATCCACGACCGGCTTAAGAGAAACGGTTTTACTCCGGTCATAGCCCACATCAGCTGTAATGACAACTTTGGATTCGCAATCATGAATGCGGGTTTGAAGCGCTGGCGCACTAAAGCCGGAATACACAACCGAATGAATGACACCGATGCGGGCACAGGCCAACATCGCGACGATTTGTTCGGGAATTTTGGGAAGATAAATCGTGACGCGGTCGCCTTTGTGAAGCCCAAGGCCTTTGAGTGCATTGGCACATTTATTGACCTGCCGATAAAGCTCGGCATAGGTGAAGATCCGCTCTTCACCTTTTTCTCCTACCCAAATAACGGCAACTTTGTTTCTTCTCCAGGTTTGGACATGGCGGTCTAAGCAGTTATAGGAAATGTTGCAGGTAGCGCCAAGAAACCATTTAGCCCAGGGGTAATTCCACTCCAAGACTTTATTCCATGGTGAGAACCAGTGGAGTTCTTTGGCAATACCATCCCAAAACTTTTCGGGGTCTGCGATGGAGTCTTTGTACGCGGCTTCATAATCCTGAATATGGGCGTGAGCTTTCACCTCTGGGGGTGGGGGAATGACTCTGGTGGATCGTTGCAGGGTTTCAATGTTCTCACTCATATAATGAACTCCTTTTTGTTAAATGCTGATTCAGAAAATCAATAAACGGCAACCGTGAAGATTCGATGATAGCCCCATTATGCTGTGCCTCGCTTCTACCTTCAAGTGGGTCAATTAGACTGTTCTTGAAATTTATTTAAAAAGCTTGAAAGGGAAGGAATAAAAGATTAGGAGAAAAGAGGATTTCAGGCGAGAAGGAGCCAGACCGGAAAATTGAATGGCCCTAATTTAAAGTCGATCCGACTAAAGCCAGTTGTGTTTGTAATTGCCCAAATTTGGCGGCGTAATCCGCTTGGCTACGACGAATGACGTCATGGGCTTCATCGCGTCCATAGACATGGGTAATCTCGCAGTTCTTTTTTTGAGAGCCTGGCACATCTTTGTAGGTCAGAAAATAATGCATCAAGCGTTCCACGAACGAAACGGGACAGTCCTTAATGTCGGTCCATTGCTCATGCATCGCATCGCCTTTGAGGATGGCCACAATTTTATCATCAGCTTCATCTCCATCAATCATGCGTAGGCCGCCGATAGGAATGGCATCTAGCAGAATGTCTCCATGGGTAATGGTTTTTTCAGTGAGGACGCAAATATCCAGGGGATCATGGTCTCCTTGTAGCCCTGGGCGGTTTGTTTGCTGTGCACTCAATTCCGCAACCGATTGGTCACAATAGGTTTGGGGAATGAGACCGTACAATGTTGGGCAAATATTGGAATACCGCTGCGGACGGTCTACGCGGAGATGGCCTGACTTTTTGTCCAATTCATATTTCACGGTGTCGGTCGGAACGATTTCAATATAGACGGTGAGGCACTGTGGAGCATCGTGTCCAATTTCAACGCCATGCCATGGATGAGATTTACAAGGGAACCCTAGGTTTTGCCATAAGGAAAAGAATTCTTGATCAGTCATTGTATTTAATCAATGGTGAAAGTGAATGAGGTGCGATCAGCTATTCCCTTGTTTGTCGGTTGAGAATTGGTTGAATGTGAGCAGAAATTCTTGGCTCGAGCCGGATTTCTTGAAAAGGAGTTTCTCCAATATTAACTGGCATCAACGGCATGATTTATTCAAGAAAATCGTTTTGTGCAAGATCTTTTCTTCTAGGAGGCAACAAGCTACTCATGCGGGGCCCTGATGATTAGGATGGAGCCAGTCCAGAAACGTTTTGACCGGATTGAATGTTGCGCGAGGTATTTCCACAAAGAAGGTGATCCAATCCGCCATGCCGCCATTCCATAGTCCTGGCCATTCCAAGGCTTTGAGTGCACGACCTTGATAGGATTTATGCGAAACAAAGCTAGTATCGGGGTCTCTGAACATCAGAAGGTTAAAGGGCTTGTCTTGATAATCTCGTACTCCACATACCAAATCGACAGGGTTAAAGTGTGTAGCCGAAATAAAGAGTTGCTGCTGCGATTCCGATTCAGGATCAACCTGAGATTGCTCGACAATTTGGCGGGATTGTGAGCCATCGGCATGTTGGACCCAAAATGGGCCGCCGCCAGGATCGCCGGTGTTCGGGACAACTCCGCAAACTCGAAGAGGTCGGTTCAAAAATTTCTTGAGTGATTCGGTTTTATCCGAGATTGATAACGACTCATAAGATGGCGGAAAGTCATGCTGCAGACGTTCACGAATGTATTGTTCCGCTTCATGCACCACGGGGGCACTGATCGATTCGGGGTTCAATAGGGTAAGCCGATGAAATATCTCATACTGTAGTTCAAGTAAACACCCAGCTAAAGACATTCTCCACTCGACGATGAGGTCTTTGAGGTGGTCGGGGACAACATTGTCGATATTTGAAATAAAAACAATGTCGCCCTGATAGTCATCCAGATTCTCCAGTAGAGCTCCATGTCCCCCAGGCCGAAAGACCAACATGCCCTCTTCATTTCGAAATGGTTGATCGTTTGAATCAAGAGCAATGGTGTCGGTTGAGGATTTTTGAATAGAGACAGTCAACTCCAGTGCAATCCCTTCCCGGGCTTCTTGTCGTTGAATCGTTTCTAAGGCGGCCTTCACCGGCTTTTCAAATGGAGCCGAAATAGTGAGATGTATCCGGTTTTGGGCAGAATCGTTATGTACATACAACAGGGCTTCCCGCACATGCTCTTCCAAGGCTGTGCGAAAACCTTCTGGATATTGGTGAAAAGGGAGAAGGGCTTTGGGAAAGTTGGCATAGCCCAACTTTTTTGTGTCGTAGAGTTGTTGGAAGTCTATTCCTACAGATTCGAAATAATGCCGGAGAACTTCAATGAAGGGAAAGTGATAGAGCTGCTCCCATGCATGAATAATGGTCTCAGGCGGTGGGAGATTTTTTAGCTCTATGGTCTGTGAAGAACGCCATTTTTCTAAAAACTGAAGGAGATCTTTAAACATCCGTGTTGCTGCTCCCGAGGCCGGAATAAATTTACTGACTCGTCCTGCAGCGTGAGCCCTCTGAAATTGTCTGTGGTACTCGGCAATGTGTTGAGGAGAGAGTTGAAGGATGCCGTCTCCTACGGCGCAGGGACGGGCAAGATGGAGAGGATGTATGCCTCGTCGCAACTGTTGAAGTTGGGCCTCAACCTGTGAGAACGATAAGCCATGTTGCTTGAGTGCAAGATGATCGTTTTGGCTTAGATTTAGCAA
>QIDY01000155.1 GCA_003228495.1 Nitrospirota bacterium | reverse complement strand
CTTCGTCTTTTACTTTGGTGATGGGCATGTCCACTCCTTATTATTGCTCATAATATACCGAACGTTCGGTAAAGTCAAGCGGTAATTCATGCGCCTCTAAAATTTTATTTTCATCCAATGTGAGGGATTCACTGGAAGGGGTAAGGATAGAACCAAAACAAATCAATCAATTACTTAAGATCACTTCGCCCTATTATGACTCTGACAGAAACCCTTTTAACCATGTAGGATATGTTCGACCCCAAGGGATTTATTCTCATAACCAAAATAGGATGGCGGCCTATATCATGAGTGCCATCAATATCCATGACAAAAAGAAATTCGATCAGACTTATTTTCCGGTAATCGTCAAGCAGGTTGAACGTTACGGGGCTAGATTGTTGGCCGCATCTGATATGCCCCACATTGTCGAGGGAAATTGGCTACGGGGGAGAACGGTTCTGTGGGAATTTCCTGATGTGGAGGCAACGAAAACCTGGTACCACTCCGAAGAATATGCTCCTCTTCTAAAACTCAGACAGGAAATATCAACTGCCTCCATAATTCTGATCCCTGAAGGGGTAACAGTATCGGCATAATTTTCCAGGAATATTTCGTGATTTGTTACAAAAAGTGAAATGAGATGAAACGAAAAAGGGCCGGCCCCTCCAAGCGGGAGCAACTCCTCAAGACCGCGGTGGTATTATTTGCGAAGAACGGGATTCATGCCACCGGCATTGACGCAATCGTGGAACATTCCGGGGTCACAAAGAAAACGCTGTATGCCCATTTCCACTCGAAAGAAGAGTTGGTGCTCGGGGCATTGCGGCATTATGACGGGCAGTTTCGCAATGCCTTTATGCGGCAGGTGGAAGCCAAACCCAATTCTCCGAAGGCTCGGCTTCTAGGGGTGTTTGACGTGGCCGAACACTGGTTCGGGCAAAACAATTTTTACGGTTGCATGTTTATTAACTCGATCGGGGAATACTCCGAAACCGATACACCCATTCGCCAGGTATGCAAAGAATATAAGCGCTTTATGAAAGGATACATTCGAGAACTGTGCGATCAAGCTAGGATCGTAGGGGCCGCAAAACTTGCAGATGAGATTGCGCTTTTATTGGAAGGCGCCATCGTAACTGCCCAAGTTTCTGAAAATCCCAAGGCCGCTCAGATCGCCAAGCGAGCGGCAAAGGCGTTGATTGACAAAGCCCTACTTCACCAAAAGTGAGCCTGCCATCCCAACCAAGGCAGGCTCGAAAGAGGGCATTAAAGGTGTCAGGAACCTTAATTTTAAAGCGAAATGGGTTCAAGATACTTTAAGTATGGGGTTTTTCGAAGAGGTTTGGATGGTCCTTGACAAGTTGGTCTTTCAGTTCTTGATCCAGTTGAGCCAGGTAAAGAGTTTTGGCTTTTGCAAGGAGATCGATGGAGACGTTAGTCACGCCAAGAAGGTTGGCTTCTTGTAGGATTGTTCCGGTGAGGGAGGTATCTTGAAGGGATGCGCCTTCCAGGTTGGCTTGAATTAATCTCGCTTCACGCAAGTCGGTGAGATGCAATTTGGTTTTTGAAAGATTGGCCCCGGTAAGATTTCCCCAGGGAAGGGAGGCTCGCGTGAGATTGGCCCCTTCCAGGTTAGCCTCTTCTAAGTTACAGGCAATTAACCCAGTGGCAGTTAAGTCCACTCTGACCATAGTCGCATAGGAAAGATTGGCCTTGATGAAATTCGCCTCCAGAATGTCGGCTTCCGTGAGGTTGGCTCGGGTCAGATTGGCTTCGGTCAGATTGGCTCGAAAGAGATAGGCATCGGAGAGGTCGGCGCCTTCCAGGTCGGCGTGGTTTAAGTCCAGCCCGGTAAAGTCATAGCCGGAGAGATCGGCGCCACTGAGGTCTGGTTGTGGGGCGATTGGGAGTTACGACGGAACTTATTCCATTCTTCGACGCCCCCGTCAATCAACCGCTTAACGTGTTCTGGATTCGCCATGCGCTAAAAGACGGAGAGCGTCAAAGAGGCATTTAACAACAATGGAGGGAATGATCTCGTCTAGTAGCGCTTTTTGAGGTATTTGAGAAATTCGGAGTCTGGGGTGAGGACCATCGTGGTATCTTTAGCAAACGTTTTCTTATAGGCTTCCATTGTCCGGATAAATTCAAAAAACTTCGGGTCTTGTTTGTACGCGGTCGCATATATTTTATAGGCTTTGGCCTCACCTGCCCCTCTAAGTTCCTGGGAGATTTTGTAGGCTTCGGCTAAAATAATTTCTTTATCTTTCTCCGCTTCAGAGCGTATTTTCTGGGCTTCTTCTTCGCCTTGCGCGCGATATCCCTTGGCTTTGCGTTCCCGCTCGGCTTGCATCCGTTGGAATATGGCCTTTTCATTTTGTTCCGGCAGGTCGGCACGTTTGATTCGCACGTCTAAGACTTCCAACCCATACACCGAAGCTTTCTCATTGGATCGATCAGAAACGAGTTTCATGATCAGCGCCCTGTTAGCGGAAACAATTTCTTCGAGTTCATGCCGGCCCAGTTCAACCCGAAGTTCGGAATACACAATGTCATCTAAGCGTTGGAGGGCGCCGCGTTGCGTCTGAAACGCTTGATACACTTTCAACGGATCCACAATCCGCCATTTGGCAAAATTGTCGATAACTAGGGTTTTTTTATCACTGGTAATAACATCACGGGCCGGGGCGTCATAATCCAAGTAGCGTTTATCAAAGAAGGTGACTTGGTGGTAGAAGGGAATTTTAAATTTGAGCCCTGGCTCCGTGATGGTCCGTTGTGGTTTCCCTAAGGCCACTACAATAGCTGTTTCCGTTAAATCGACTACGAAAAATGGCGAGAGTCCCAACGTAATGAGTAGTCCCAAGACTAAAACGACCCCAAGTATGAGATTACTTTTCATTGTGCGCCACCTCCACGAGATTTACTGAGACGATCTAAGGGAAGATAGGGCAACACGTTTTTCGCGGCGTTGGAATCAAGAATGATTTTTTCAGTATTGGAAAGGACTTCTTCCATGGTTTCGATATACACGCGTTTGCTAATCACGTCTTTCCCTTGCTTGTATTCTTTTAACGTTTGAAGGAAGTAATTAGCATCTCCTTCGGATCGGTTAATTCTAGATTGGGCGTAGGCTTTGGCTTGATTGATTTCTTGCGCCGCTTCCCCCTTGGCTCTGGGGATGAGGTCATTGCGGTAACCGTGAGCCTGATTGATCAACTTTTCCCGATCTTCTTTCGCGCTGGCCACATCTTTGAAAGCGGCGGCGACGGCGTCTGGTGGATTGACGTCCTGGAGTTGGATCTGGGCGATCTGTACACCAGCCTGGTATTGATCAAGGATTCCTTGAAGCAAGACCTGGGTGTTTTGTTGAATTTCGGCCTTCCCAACCGTTAAGGCTTCATCAATCTTGCTTTTGCCGATGACTTCTCGCATGGCGGCTTCAGCAGAGTTATGAATAGTGTTTTCCACGTCGGCGATTTTGTAGAGAAAATTTTTCGCATCCTTAATTTTATATTGGACGATAAATTCGAGCGAGAGAATGTTCGTATCTCCCGTTAGCATGAGCGCTTCGCGAGGAACAAACCTTGTCCGTCCCCGGTCTGTACGGAAGCCGACTTCTACTCGATGAAGTTTTTCAACTTTGGGGGTATCGACCGTTTCCGCAAAAGGAATCTTAAAGTGGGGGCCAGGCTCCACCACTCGGACGATATCCCCGAATCGTTTGACCAAGCCTTGCTCGTCAGGCGCGACAATAAAGACGGATTGCCAGAGGGCCAAGACCGCAAGCACAATATAGATGATGGCTTTGAAGCCCCGTCCGGGGATGAGATTCTTGATTTGATTTTGGGCCTTGCGTAAGGCTTCATCCAGCGGATCTTTCCCGCTGCCGCCCCATGGATCTTTAGGTTCCCATGCCATAAATAAGTCCTGTTAGTTGAAGTCAAGAAGGTGTGATGTGCATGCTATGTGGTGTGAATTCACCTTTACGGTAACAGAAAATTTCAGATGGGGCAATCAAAAGGAACGAAATGCTAGTTGTATTGAATATTTGCTGTTTGAGACATAAGCTAACTTGTTCATACCATTTTCTCACATGATCAACAAAAAGCCTGGAGGTGCTCCTTGCAACTTGGTTTTTCATAAGCCCTATGGCGTTCTGTCGAAATTTACCGATGCGGAAGGTCGTCCGACCTTGGCTGACTATGTGGAGGTCCCGCACGTCTATCCGGCTGGTCGATTGGATATGGATAGTGAAGGCTTATTATTGCTGACATCGGATGGAGATCTTGTATCTCACTTAACCTCACCCTCCTACAGAATTCCCAAGACCTATCTGGTGCAAGTGGAGCGTATTCCGGATGAAGCGGTTCTTGTGCCATTGCGACAGGGGGTGATGGTGAAAGGCAAACGGACTCGTCCGGCACGAGTTACGCTTCTTTCGAAAGAACCGACGGTTCATCCGCGCCCTGTCCCCATCCGTTTTCGAAAGTCGGTGCCCACTGCGTGGTTGCAAATGGAAATCCATGAAGGTATGAATCGGCAAATCCGCCGCATGACAGCTCAGGTGGGACACCCCACGTTGCGCGTGATTCGTGTAGCTATTGGGTCTATCCAATTGGGAACGCTGGCACCGGGAGAATGGCGAGTTCTGCGGCTTAACGAACTCCAGAGTTTGCTGAAGCCTAGTTGAAGGCCCAATAGCTTGGGGTCTGAGAGGAGACTGGTTTGCGAAAGAGTTGAAGAAAAAATTTCTCTTACATAAGGGTTTCTACCTTGAACATTATCTCAAAGACAGGTACAATAGAGACCTCTTCATACTCAACATTTAGGGTAGTGCCTTTGACAAGGGTACTACATATAACATTTATCATGCGGTGTCGTTATTTTATCTGGCCGGTTTAAGACAGTCCCTCACATTGTGTTTTACTCCCCGGTAAGTCTGACTTCATTCAGTGATTGATGCAAAAAGTGAGTACTTTTCTGTGTTCATCATAAGGAAGTTCGATGTACGAATGTGTCGGGCTGTTGTGAACAGTTGGCCTTGTTCATGAGTGTAATCTTCTTGAGTCCGTTCTCTTAAAAATACTTGGAGATCTATTTAACATGGCGATAACGATTATTCTGGCCCTCTCATTTCTGGGATTGGTCATCGCGTTTTATTATTCTTCCTCGATTCAAAAAATCCCCATCGATTTAGGCATCGACGACCCCGACCTCAAGAAGCGTCTGGCTAAGATTCACTCGGCTATCGCCAATGGAGCCATGGCATTCCTCAAGCAGGAATATAAATTCATGGCTATCTTTATGGTGGTCTTCGCGGCAATCATTGCGGTCCTCATTGATGATCATCACACCGACTATGTGAATGAAGGGATTTATACCGCCATCGCGTTCGTTGTTGGCGCGATCATTTCGATTGCT
>QIDY01000026.1 GCA_003228495.1 Nitrospirota bacterium | reverse complement strand
GTAACTATTATGGATGTCCCATAAAATCGCTTTCTGTTCTCACATTGATGACTTGTACCGATCGGCCATTGTACAGTGTTTAAATAGTTTAGTCCCTCCCACGTTTTCATAAAAGTAGCGCAGGATATCCCTCAGCTTGCTGAGGGGGAACTTCACTCAAGAGGTCAGACCCGAAATATAATTGACTATAAAATCCTTCGCTTTAAAAGGAAGCCTAATTCGAGTCTGACACCTAATAATTGGTGGGAAAAACTAGGCGATGGGTTCTTCAACTGGCAGAGAAGTCGAGGCAAGAGAGGTATAAGTGCTAAGACGGCTTTCCAAGGATTTGATTTCTTCATCTTTCTTTAACAACTCCATCTCCAATAAATTGTTTTGGAGTTCTGCATTTTGCAGTTCGTCCTGGAGAGTTTGTAATTCAGGATGAAATCGGTCGAGCTTTTGCTGAGTTTCTTGCAACTCAATTGCGAATCCGGCTTTCGTTTCTTGTAGTTCGCGTGCAAGTCGGTCCTTCGTGTCCTGTAACTCTTTTCTCAATTGCGTATTGATCTCCTGTAAATTCCCTCCCTCCTTGGTTTTTTCTTCCTTCACCAAAGACAATTGGGTCTCAAGTCTATTCACCTGGTCATGCAGATCGGTCTTCTCGTCCCGTAATGCATGAACGATTGATTGAACTTCTTCTAAGAGATCCGCAATATCTTTAGGCTGATTCATGGACGACCTTTATTTACAGAATGGTGGATGCTCTGGAACCTCTGGCAAATGATGCATATCGTATCGGTTGAAAATCATTGAATATTTAGGGAGAATGACATACCTTCTGTCTCTCGCCAGACATTTTCCAGTTTGAGTGTAGTAATTGCCCACACAACAACCTTATCATCATCATCCTTATCGGCCATGCTTGACAAAATTCCTTACTACACAATATTATACTATTCCTATCGGTTTAGTATGGATTAAACAATGAATCGATTTCCTATTAAAGTCACATACGGAATAATGGCTACAATTGAACTCGCATGCCATGACAGATCCGTGCCGCTGCAGGCCAAGACCATTGCCTCACGACAAGGCATTCCTTACAGATTTATTGAACAAATTCTTCAGGTACTAAAGCAGGCCGGGATTGTGCGAAGTCTGCGAGGCTCTCAAGGTGGTTATACGTTAACCCAGGACCCCAGTCAGATATCGTTGGCTGAACTGGTCAATTCGATGAGTGGGGCGGAAGCTACCTCCTCGACCGTCAATGGATCAGCAGGATCTCTTGAAAATCGACAAGTCACCAACACGATACTTTCAACCATCTGGGCGCAAGTTCAGGAAGCGGAGCAATCGGTTCTTCGAGTAATTTCACTCCAATCCTTGGTCGAGCAGCACCAAAAGCTCGAATCCCAACACAGTGTGATGTATCATATTTAGTTCCGCTATTAAGGACGGACATGTTGTCAAAGACTTCTTGTAATAAGTACCAACGAGGAATTGCTAATATGGGGCTGGTGAATATCTCTATCTATGGCACATACATGCACTTGGAGACATCGATATCAGCAGCCAACGGGGAATGGTCAAAAAAGTCCGTCCAGCAAGGCCGCAGCCCTTTTGCCGCGCGGAGCGTACGCCCAGTACGTGAGCACGGCAAAATGGCGAGAACGCTGCTGGCGGCTTTTTTCAACATTCCCAATATTTATCCGCCATTCGGAGGAAGACCATGAGTACGCCACCGGTTACCACCAGGCCTCCTATTCAAACAATCCCGATTCCTCAAGAAATTATCGAGGAAATCGAAACATTCGAAGATGAAGTCGCCCGTCTCCAATCCGGTGACACCCCGGTTGATATCTTCAAACCCTTCCGCCTGCAATACGGCATCTATGGACAACGTCAACCAGATGTCCAGATGATCCGCATCAGAGTTCCCTTTGGCGGTCTGACCGCCAATCAATTACGGCAAGTGGCTGATATTGCCGACACCTATGCCACTGGCGTTGGTCACGTGACGACTAGGCAGGATTTTCAATTGCACTTCGTGCCGCTTCCCCAGGTCGGCACCATCATGCGGAAATTAGCAGAAGTTGGCTTGACAACACGCGAAGCCTGCGCCAATACGGTTCGTAACGTTACAGCCTGCGCTCTAGCCGGCGTCTGCCCGGGAGAAGTTTTCGATATCACGCCCTATGCCAAGACCGTGGCGGATCATTTGTTGCGAAATCCGTTGAACCAAAGTCTCCCACGGAAGTTTAAAATTGCCTTTTCCGGCTGTAAACAGGACTGCGCATTGACGCCCATTCACGACGTGGGCCTGTTGGCAACTCGCAACGCCGAAGGCACCATTGGTTTCAAGATGGTGGTGGGTGGTGGGTTAGGATCCACTCCGCGTTTGGCGAAAACGCTACGGGAATTTGTCCCGATGGAAGAGCTTATTCCGTCAATCGAAGCCATATTGAAAGTGTTTGACAATTTGGGTAATCGCAAGAATCGTAGTAAGGCTCGCATGAAGTTCGTTCTCCATAAATTAGGCTTTGAAGAATTTTCAAAACGCTGGAAAGAAGCTTATGACAGCATGATTCAATCCGGGGCCACGAAACTTGGATTGATCCCGAGCGTGTACCCAGACGATCCCCCATTGATCATGCCCACCAAAAACGGCAATGGCACATCTGCTCAGGGAAACGGGGATTGTTCATCAAACGGCTCGTCACAGAATGGGGCGGCAACCTCCTCACCTGATGCTTTTAACGCCTGGTGTGCGACCAATGTCATTTCACAACGGCAGCCTGGTTTTAAAGCGGCTGCCGTGCGCCTCCGCTCCGGTGACTTCACAACAGAACAAATGTTCGGGTTGGCGGATCTGGCCGAACGTTATGCCAACGGAAATATCCGAACCACGATTAACCAAAACATGATGGTTCGATGGATTCCAGATAGCCAGCTCCCTCACTTTTATGAAGAACTCGTCACACATGGATTAGGCGATCCCGGTGCCGAGGGTGTCGAGGACATTGTGGCTTGCCCAGGAACTGACACCTGTGGATTGGGCATCACGTCCTCGAAAGGACTCGCTCGTGCCTTAGCCGAAGTGTTTCCCGCTGGCAAAACCCCGGATGACCTCAAGGGCGTCGATGTCAAAATCAGTGGATGCCACAATTCTTGTGCGCAGCACCATATCGCCACGATTGGCCTCCATGGCGTGGGCAAACGTATTGGCGACCATGTAGCGCCCGTCTATGAGTTACATCTAGGCGGCCAGGTCAATGGCACGCCGAAGATTGCACAATTAATCGTGAAGGTACCAGCGAAAAATGTGCCCGCCGCAGTCCAGCATCTTTTAGACCTGTATCGGCAAACGCGAAAGGATGGAGAATCCCTCCCGGCCTTTATCGACCGCACAGGCAAGGTCAAGCTCAAAGACGAACTGATTCCTTATACCATCCTCCCTTCTTATCAAGATGACAAGGAATTTTATTTCGATTGGGAAGGGGACGAGGAATTTTCTGTCGAGGATTTGGGACCTGGGGAATGTGCCGGTGGCGCATTAGAGATGATCGAT
>QIDY01000371.1 GCA_003228495.1 Nitrospirota bacterium | reverse complement strand
ATTGCGGAAACCCTGATTCGGAGCGGAGCGTTGGATATAATTGTGGTGGATTCCGTAGCTGCACTGGTGCCTCGAGCAGAAATTGAAGGGGAGATGGGCGACTCGCATATGGGTTTGCAAGCCCGGCTCATGTCCCAGGCATTACGGAAATTGACGGGTGCCATTTCCAAGTCGCAAACCGCCTTGGTCTT
This sequence comes from Nitrospirota bacterium, assembly GCA_003228495.1. Taxonomy (GTDB): domain Bacteria; phylum Nitrospirota; class Nitrospiria; order Nitrospirales; family UBA8639; genus Nitrospira_E. The sequence goes on along the minus strand of QIDY01000371.1, from coordinate 3,368 downwards.
CATTAACCAGATTCGGATGAAAATTGGAGTGATGTTCGGCAACCCGGAAACCACGACTGGAGGGAATGCCTTAAAATTTTATTCCTCGGTTCGCTTGGACATTCGCCGGATCGAGTCGATTAAAGATGGACAGGAAGTCATGGGGAGTCGCGTACGAGTGAAGGTCGTGAAAAATAAAATGGCCCCGCCCTTCAAACAGGCTGAATTCGATGTCATGTTTGCCGAAGGGATCTCCAAAGTTGGAGAACTTGTGGACCTGGGTGTGGATCGTCGAATCGTTGATAAGGCAGGAGCATGGTATTCCTATAAAGAGGAACGATTAGGCCAGGGGCGGGAGGCGGTAAAAGCATTCCTGAAAAGTAATCCCGATGTGGCTGAGACGATTGCCACCCAAATTCGACAAAGTTTTGGGTTAGTGGCGAACCCTCATGAAGATCAGGCCGTAACGACTCCCCGACCTGATTCCAAAAAACCTGCTGGCGCCAAATCTTGACGGGGATTCTTGGAATTTTCCCCCACAACTATGAATCTTCATAAGGTAACTACTCAGGTGGATAGACTGAAGGCCGAAGGCTTTTAGGGGCCAATCATGCGTGATCATCCAACCCTGCGTGTATTATAAGTGATAACCTTCAGTCTTCAGCCTAAATACCTGACTGAGTAGTTATCTTAAAGGTATTGTGCTTCCATGATTGCGACCTCCCTTGAACTTCGGCAGGCCTTTCTCGATTACTTTGTTGATCGAGGGCATACCGCTGTCCCCAGCGCACCCCTCATTCCTCAGGCGGATCCTACGCTCCTCTTTACCAACGCGGGAATGAATCAATTCAAGCGCGTCTTTTTAGGCGAAGACACACGTCCCTATGCCCGAGCCGTATCCATTCAAAAATGCATGAGGGCGGGCGGCAAGCATAACGATTTGGAAAATGTGGGGTTTACGCGACGTCATCAGACCTTTTTTGAAATGCTGGGAAATTTTTCTTTTGGAGACTATTTCAAAAAGGATGCGATTGCATTTGCCTGGGAATTTCTCACCAAGGTTGCTGGACTTTCTGGCGATCGTCTGTGGGTCACCGTCTTCCGTGATGACCAGGATGCGTATGATATGTGGCAGAAAGGCATGGGCATTTCTGAGAGCCGACTGGCTCGTCTTGATGAGAAGGACAATTTTTGGCAGATGGGAGAAACGGGACCATGCGGCCCCTGTTCGGAAATTCTGATGGATCAGGGTGAAGCCTTTGGGTGTGGTCGATCGACTTGCGCGGTGGGATGTGATTGCGACCGGTATTTAGAAATTTGGAACTTGGTGTTTATGCAGTTTGATCGCGATTCGGCAGGAACGTTGAATCCACTCCCTAAGCCTAGCATTGATACGGGCATGGGTTTGGAACGATTAGCTGCCGTGACTCAGGGTGTGTCCTCCAATTTTGACAGCGATATGTTTCGACCGCTTTTAGAAAGTATTGGCAAGGGAACGGGCCATGAATATGGTAAATCGACGAGTTCTGACCGATCCATGCGGGTGATTGCCGATCATGTGCGGGCCATGACGTTTCTCATCACCGATGGTGTGTTGCCATCCAATGAAGGGCGTGGCTATGTTCTGCGCCGAATCATGCGACGGGCTGCACGGCATGGGCGATTGCTTGGGATGGAGCGGGAATTTCTCTATGAGTTAGTGCCAACTGTTGTGACTCAGATGAATGCGATGTATCCAGAGCTTCGCCAAATGGCCGATACGGTATCGGAAATTGTGCAAGGGGAGGAAGGACGGTTTATTGGCACATTGGAACAAGCGTTGCCCCTTCTCAATCAAATCTTGCAGGAAGCCAAGGAACAGGGAAGGGCGCAAGTCTCGGGAGAAGCGGTCTTTAAACTGTACGATACGTATGGGTTCCCTTTGGACTTAGTGGAAGATGCCGCAAAGGAAGAAGGCTTAGAACTCGATCATCAAGGTTATCGGCAGGCGATGGAAGAACAGCGGGAGCGAGCCAGAAAGACGGCCAAGTTTACGCAAGCCCCATCTCGACCTGATCTGGTGAAAGCCATCGAACAGTTTCCTGTGACCCAATTTGTGGGCTATGCCCAACAGCAAGCTCAAGGCACGCTGTTAGCCATGGTCAAGGATGAACGTTTGGTGCCTGTGGCGCAGCAAGGCGAGGAAGTGGAGTTTTTGCTGGATGCTACACCATTTTATCCGGAAGGAGGTGGACAGATTGGTGATCATGGAACGCTCGTTGGGCCTTCCGCGAGAATAGGGATTTACGATACGACGAAATTGGCCAAGGGGTGGTTTCTTCATAAGGGCCAAGTGACGGAGGGAACAGTTCGAACCGGTGATCATTTGACCGCGACGGTGAATGGTGGATTAAGGGCCGATGCCGCACGAAATCATACTGCGACGCATTTAATGCATGCCGCCTTGCGGGAAATTCTTGGGCCACATGTGAAACAATATGGATCTTTGGTAGCGCCGAATCGTCTGCGGTTCGATTTCTCCCATTTCAAAGGATTGAGTGCTCGTCATTTGGAAGACATCGAAAATCTGATGAATGATCAAATCCGGAAGAACACGTTGGTGCAAACCGAAGAAATGGGCATTCAAGATGCGATAGGTCGAGGCGCATTAGCGTTCTTTGGCGATAAATATGGGGATCAAGTGCGAGTCGTGGAGATTGGTGAATTTAGCAAGGAACTATGTGGGGGAACCCATTGTCATCGGACGGGGGATGTGGGTGCATTTCGTCTGATATCTGAAGGCGGTATTGCAGCGGGGGTTCGGCGAATTGAAGCCCTAACCGGAGATGGAGCCGTACAATATGAGCAAAAGCGTGATGGCGAATGGAGAGAATTGGCTCGTTTGCTAAAAACCAGTCCGCAGGAAGTCATCGAGAAAACAAAAAAATTGTTATCCACCTTAAAAGAAACCGAACGGGCTTTGGAACAAGCTAAGCAAAAGGCCTTGGATCAGCAGGGAGTCGGTCGGGAAACAACGATTCGAGAAGTTGCCGGTGTTCCGATCCTCGTTCAACGGATTGATGGCCTCGATATGCAGGAATTGCGTACCTTTTCTGATAAACTTCGGAATAAGGTGGCATCAGGGCTGTTGCTGTTAGGCTCTGTCAAAGATGACAAAGTCGCTCTGCTCGTCATTGTGGGGAAAGATCGGACAAAGCAATTGCCTGCAGGAAAAGTGGCCCAACATATCGCACAATTCGTGGGTGGGTCCGGCGGTGGACGGCCGGACATGGCTCAAGCTGGGGGGAATCAGCCGGAGAATCTGGATATGGCGTTGGAAAAAGTCTATGAATATGTAGCAGCTCAGCTTGGTTAATGATGAATACTCGGAGTTGTGCTCCGTTATTTTT
>QIDY01000069.1 GCA_003228495.1 Nitrospirota bacterium | reverse complement strand
CTCGAACGAATCATGATAAATTGGTTGGGGATTACAAAAATTGATTTAAGAAAGCTCCGCTATGAGCGACCTCGATGGGAAGTGCCAGTAAAACGCGTACAGTGGACGACGCAAAGCATGGCTAGGCTGATCCGGCTTTCTAAAAGTTAATCCAGCGTTGCTTCTTTGACCTTCTGGCTAACAGGTGGCGGTCCTGGTCATATTCAACTCCGATGCCATCCCGGCAGAATGTTGTTGCTTCGGCGGACACCATGGCTCGGGCCAGAGGGCGAAGTTCTCCTGCCAGATGGATGGAACCGGTCACAATCACCATTCCTTGACCACTAGCAAGAGTAATGGCACGATGGTACGCCTGATCCGGCTGTTCAATGACTTCGGCATTCGCAGAACTTCGACGTCGCCACATGGGGACAAGATCCGAAGGCGAGATGGCCCGAGGACCGGCGTAACGGGTAAAGACAACATGCCTCGCACCAGCATCGGCAAAATGGGCGACGATTTTTTCAACCTCTTTATCGCGTGGAATTCCAACAACCAGAACACGGTCGCGGTCATGAAAAACCGAACGAACCACGGTGGACAGACTCGCTGCCGCCATCGCGTTATGGGCTCCATCAATAAGAATGGTTGGAGAACCGGGAAACACTTCACAGCATGCCGGCAACTCCACTGCTGCGAGGACTCGTTTTATGGTCTCTTCAGGTAATGTTTGGCAAACTCCCTTTTCACGCAAAACCTGATAGGCCATCAACGCATGGGCGGCATTCGTGGCCATACATGCCGCCGGACAATGTAACATCAAGCCTCCCCATTCTCGGGAGCCGGTTCGAACATTGAAAAAACTCCTGTAGCCGGTTCGCCGAAAATCGTTGACCGTATAGTCCGATCCTGTCAAAAAAACCGGAGCGCGTAATTCTGCGGCACGAGACAGAATCACGGATTGCGGTCCGTCTGCAGAAACACCACAGATGACGGGAATTCCCGGTTTGATGATACCGGCTTTTTCAAATGCGATTTGTTCGAGGGTATCCCCTAATACCTCCATATGGTCGTAGTCCACATTGGTGATCACGCTGACTTCCGGCTCAATGACGTTCGTGGCATCAAGCCGTCCTCCCATGCCAACCTCTACAACCGCCACATCCACCTTAGCATTGCGAAAGACGCAAAATGCCGCGACCGTCAAGAGCTCAAAGTGGGTGAGGTTCAGGCCAAACCAATCGAGAAAGGGCTTGACCATATTCACGCTGTCAACAAGGGCTTCTTCACTCACTGGAATCCCATTTACGACAATTCGCTCTCGAATATGCTCTACGTGAGGACTCGTATAGAGACCCACACGAATCCCCGTGGCTTGGAGCAAGGCAGCCAACATGCGGCTCACGCTGCTCTTGCCTTTTGTCCCGGTCACATGGATCGACCGAAAAGCTCGGTCGGGCCTCCCCAGGATGTCCATATACCGTTGGATTGGCTCAAGATTCCAAATTCGAGCAACTCCAAGCCCCCTGTTCTTTTCATAATCGACACGGCTTTCCAAAAGCTGTTCTACATCAGCTAAAGACCGCAAGAGTTTTGCTGAGTGCGATGAATGTGCCATATCGATATTCTTCCGAGACCTAAGGACCAGATATCCGTCAGCCTCTATTTCAATCACGGTTGGGATTCGGCTCGGTAAAATAGGCTTGATCCGGAATTCCTCGCGCAAGGATAGTGAATGGTCCGGCAATGGCGCTGACCCACTGTTTCTCGGTGCAACAGGTTCCATCCGGAAGCGCATCCCAGGATCCACGTCGAACAATGACCTCTCCGGTCGTCCGGTCCGTGTCGAAACCCTCGGGAGTTGCAATTCCAAACAATGGGCGTCTCGGCACTCGAACTTGAATTTCAGTGTTGTTCCACGACATCACATGGGTCGCAATCCCATTGATCAAGACCGACGTTCTGGATACATTCGCCCCAAGCCGATAGGGCTTCCAATCATGGCCTTTCTGGTGAAGGCTGGCCCGTGCCGCTTCGGCAATTTTCAAGAAGTCGCCGAATCCGGATCCCTTAATTGTCACCACTTCATCCAGTCCGGCGGAGGCCGGGCCGTAAGACTCCACAGTAGGCGTCACCACCGTAAAGGAACCCGCTGCCACTTCCACGACGCCATGGTCCGCGCAACAGGTCCCATCCGGTTTTGGTATTGTGGCTCCACGTTTAATGACAATTTTCCCGGTCTTGGCGCTGTACGGCACCCATACATCAATCAGATCATTCTGCCAGCGATGAATGACCGCCGGCACTCCCCCGATCTCTACCGCATTAGCGCCTGAATTAAAATCGAAGTAATACGGCGTCGCCCCACTTTCCGAATAGAGCCCGAAATGTGCTCCCCTGATCCTGACCAAGGAACCGATAGGTCCTTCCCGTGGAGAGAAATTCGCGACCTGAAACTTGTGGACCTTAAAGCGACCGACTTCACGGTCAACGCCCTCCCGCCTCAGGATCAGCGGCCCACTCGTCGCATGCAGCGGCACATGCACTACGATGTTTCGGGGCGACCATCTGGCAATGGTGGCAGGATGGCCGTCAAATAACACGGCATCCCCATTTCCTTTTTGCTTGCCAAAATCTTGCCCACTCAGCACTACTTTGCTTCCGACAGTGCCCTCTGTCGGTTGCATCGCGATGCGGGGAATGACCGTCAATCGCAAGGGATTACTCACGGCATAGTCGACAGGCGCGCAACAGGACCCATCGGGGAGCGGATCATAGGAGGCAAGGCGAACGACCACCTTCCCGGTTTTTGCCGAGGCTGGAATTCGCACCTCGATTTTCGTTGATCGCCATTTCTTGATGTGCCCGGGGATTCCGTTAATGAGCACCTGATTGACCCCAAACATGGAGTTGGGATCCCTGGAACCAGCCGTGTTGCCGAAGTGCTTTCCTTCAATGATGAGAAGCGACCCGGCCTCAGCTTCAAAAGGCGTCATTCGGTCAATCTTTGGCTGGTGCACGGTAAATATCCCGGCTTGCACAGTTCTCTCGCCGACCAAAAGAATGACGGGGCCGCCTTGGGCGCGCAAGGGAACCTTGACCATAATCAGATCCGATTCCCATTGCTGAATCAGCGCCGGCACCCCCTTGAACAGCACCTGGTTTTCTTGGCTCGATATGAATGTGCCGAACTCTTCCCCGGAAATGATCACTGTGGCTCCAGGTTGGGCCGCATTCGGCATGAGTGTAGGGGAAATGCGGAGAGAACTCCGATGACCACCCACACCCGGTTTTGGGCAAGCCGAATAAACCTATCAACAATGGTGACTTTTCTCATAGCTTCACTCCTCAGAATTTCCCATGGGGTCTACTTAGAAAATCGTGAGGCGTGAAACGTGAGGCGAAAAATCCTCTTCTCGCCTTACGCTTCACGAGGTTGGTTGTCCATTTCCACGATGTGTGAGTGTCAAAGAAAGGAGACCTATCCCAAAAATATGTTCTTAGTCGCTTAGGGACAAAATTCCGTGTTTTCCTGCAAAGATATTTTTGGTGAAGTTCCAAAGGCCTGGTTTGTCAAGGGATTGATAGATACTCAGAAGACGCTCCAGCGGGGCGCCTCTACAAATATTTTTGGCTTCTTCCCTACTTCTCACTTCTCACTTCTCACTTCTTACTTTTCACTTCTCCCTTTATACGCCTCACGCCTTACGAATCTTACCCCCTTAGTAGGCTGCGGGCTTGGACATTGGACGACTGGTGACCATCTCGATGACACGAAGCCTGTCAAATTGCGCCACCATGTCCCCTTTGGTCACCAGACCAATTCGTCCTCCTCCTTGAATGGGTTCTGAAGCCATCACTCTCGTCTCGTGCCCATCGACATAAATCTCCAAGCGTGGATGATCCACATGAGCGGAATTGACCGTCTGCACACGGAGAACATGCCAGGGCCCCGGTTTCGTTTTGATCTCTCCGTTTCCAAGCAGGGTCGGTTCGCCGTTCTGTAATCGGTAGATGCTCAACTGCTTAGTCGTTGGGTTCACGGTCACGGCGTAGAAGTTCCGAGGGTCCTTGGCCGCCAAGACGATTCCCGCTTCTCCCTGGCCGGCCGATGAAACCTGACGCAGGTAGACCACGATATCAGGTAACTCATGGGTGCGCCTGGCACCCAGCAACACCTGAAAACAGGCGTCTCCTGCACACGGAGACGATTGTGTGATCACATGGGGGAGGGAAGGGGCTTTCGAGTCGGCTTCGATCCTCCATCCCCCGATGGATCCTTCATGGGTGCTTCCCGCTGAAAATCCGGAGGGAAGCCCGCCAGCCGTATCTTGATCAAACCCCCAGGTTTTAAGAAAGTTGAGATCCTGAATACGCAAATGAACATCACGATGCATCACTTCAGGAGAGCGTACGGGAGCCGGCAACATCACTTGGCGACCCTCAGGAATCAGCGATTTAACCAGCTCATTTCCGACGAGATGGCTCCATATTCCAACCACACCGGAAAGCCGATCATGCTGCGTTCGGATCACTTCCACATGCTTTTGAAGACGTGGCTGGTCGCGGGGCACGGCCAAAGCATCCAAAATCACCAACGCCTCTCCCGCAATCAGTTTGTCAATGGGGGACAGTGCCAGATTCAGGGCCTGCTCGGCCTCCTCTCGCGCCTGAATCATCCAGGGATGGCTATATCGCCGATTCCAGGACAACCACTGGACACGATCCCAGGCAATTTCTGAGAGAAGTTGGGCCTGAAGCGCGTGGTCGCTTGGAGAGGCTTCTTTCAACAAGTCTTCATGGATGCTCAGGGCAGAATTCGTATCATTATTCCACCGGTAGAGCGCACCCAATCGACGGCGCATTTCCGAATTTCCCTGACCACCCTTCAAGGCGGTTTCCAAAGCCGGCATGGCTTTATAAAACGTATCAGCCGCAAAAGAATGCCCCACGGCCACCTCAGTGAATTCCTGGCGCCAGGTTTGCGCTTGAAGGTTCCGATACAGCTCCGCAAGCTTGAGCCCAATGGCTTCGTCTTTGGCTGTGATTTTCCCCTTCGCCAATCCTTCCTGGAGAAACGCGGTGTAGAGATCCGTGCCCAACACGGCATTTACCCGAGGCTCCTTGGGATCGAGAAGCAAAAGACGCTGGAATTTCCCGACCCGCTCTTGAAAAGAAACCGCCTGCCGAGCTTCCTGAAAGCTTGCTTCAAATTGTTGCGGATTTTGACTTCGGTTCCACCAGCGCGGCGATGCAGGCAGTATGCCTGGAACTGACGGTCCAGCTACGAGGGGCGCGCCTGGGAGGGCTTCGTTGACCACGGCCTTATCCACCGGGAACCCCAGTGCGCGAAGACCGCTCACGACGGTAAACCGAGCAAGGAGATTGTGTACGGGACCATACCGGCGAATCACCGGACTGGCCCACCATGGCTCTCCCGGGAGTAATGCCAAGGGCGCTGTCACGGAAATATCCACCCTGACTTCTTGTACTCCAAGGGGGGCCTGTCCTTGTCCAATGACGAGTCCTACCGATCGAGTGTCCAGAACATTCCCCACCTGCACGAGAGGCACGGGTGTGGCATGATTGTGCCGAACAACCGACGGCGAGACGGATAGGGCAGGGGGATAATCCTTCCAAAAGTCCGCATGCTGGTGGGACTCGTGAATCAGTCCAAACCCAGTGCCCCGGCCTAGGGCTCCAAAAATGCCAGGCTCCGTTTCATCGGCCACCAATTTCCTGTGGGCCGCCATGGTGGCATCCCAGCAGGCCTTGGCCACTGATTCCGAGAGTGGCTTGCTTGACGAACCACTCTGTTCTTGCCGTCTAGCCAAACAACCCAAATCCAGAGTGGCCCACTCCTCCACTCGTCCAGCCGCCATGGCTTCCGCGTACTGTAGAACCAGGCTGGAAACGTTCTCTGGCCCTGCTCCACTGCTTACTTCCGCGAGGGCTTGTTGATTGGACGGGTCGGTCCCGGCAAAGACCTGGGTGGTGGTCACCTTGAGGCCTCCTGCAAAAAAGGCCATTAAAGCGACCACATGAAAGGTGTGTCTTGCAATTCGATTCATGGAATTTCTCTCTCAATAGTACTCAACTCGCGAGGGCTTCGATTGGAAATGGGATTGCGGCTAAGTCCATATCAATGTTGTTAATAATCTGGCTCCTGTGGATACGGTTGCGTGTGACTACACAGCACGGTCAGCGTTTGCGTTCCTCGCCCTTTCACGCATTGGTCCAACGTCGAGGCAAATTGGAGCAGGCCCTCACGGGAGACAATAAAGGGAAAATCAAAGGTAAAAGAGCCGAATCGGAACTGGCCAGGTTTGAGGTAAAGTTCTTTTACCGCTGTGGTTTTCAACGCCTCGGAACTGATTGGATCCATGGTATAAATCAACGGGGTAACTCCCGGTACGTTCCATGAGGTCGGAGGAACCAAAGCCGTTGGGTCTACCGTGATGGTAAATTCCTGCAAAAGCGGATTGATCGGCTCGGCCGACTGCCCTACCGGGACCATAACAAGAAAGGCGACCGCCCAAAGAAAGGCGAGGCCTCCTTTCCACAATTGGGCATGTGCATGAGTCTTAGTAAGTTTTCTGGAGTTCATTGTCGGTGCTCCGCCGTTCCGGGATAGCTTGGAAGATCTCTTCGACCGCATGGCTGTCCCATTCGGTATGGGTTTCTAATCCGAGGGCATACATAATCGTGGCTCCGGTATCCAACAACGTGACCGGGTGGGAAATTGCGTGGTGTTTTTTCACGTTTGTCCCCCAAGCAATCAACGGGACAGTGGGGTCTAGTGCCACTGTTTCCCCTTTTTTCACTTTTTTGATGAGAGGATTGAGGGGACCACTATGCAATCCAGTCACAATGAACATCGTACGGTCCAAGACGCCAACTTCTTCATAATTCTTCATGATTTGGTCAATGGCGTTATCAATGGAAGTCAAAGCAGCAGAATATTTTGGTGAATCCCAGCCATATTTTTGTCCAATTCTGGCCGCAGTAGGAAAATGGGTTAACAGGAGGTTGGGCACGCCAAAGAGCCGGAACCCGTAGCCACCCTGGCTGGTAACCTTTTTGAGAAAGTCTCTAATGTAAACGGCCACCGTCTCCGGTGTACATTGCGGTTTCGTATACCCACAGACTTGGGAATCGACATAAATTTCCGGCCGGACTAATTGATAGAATCGTTCGTCCATGAGAAAGACTCCTGTATCCATCCCCTCGGCTAGATCCATATAGTCGAAGATCGTGGGAGAACGCATGAACGACCGGGCAAAATCGTAGGTTTCCCATTCGGCGGTCACTCGATGTTTGTCGACGGGAAGGCCGGTGAGCAAAGAAGCCATGGCTGACACGGTAAGGGGAGGTGAGATGGATGTGGCCGACCATGTGACGGCCCCTTCTCTCGCTAATTTAGCCAGAGTTGGAGTGGCTCCACTTTGAATGCTAGATGACTTGATTCCTTCAAGTACGACAAGAACGATATGATCAGCTGGTGCTACTGATGCAGTCGAAGCCATTGCCCCGGGGAGGCTGAACCACGCAATCCCCGCGACTACCAAGATCTGTCTGGTTGCTTTACGCATCATATGTTGCCACTGAGTTCCCCGGAAAGTACCCATAAGTTCTGCCATGCTCCACTTGAAAAAACACGAAAATTAGAATGAACCACCTGTCTTCGAGAATTCCTCACTCCTCAGTCACTTCATGTTGTCACGCTTCAGCGGTGACTATTCATTCAAGGCATTTAATGCCGAACCGGCCGTGAACCACTTCACTTGGGGTTCTGTCATGCTATGGTAGGCTTGGATGGTCACTTCCTGACCACCTTTTTTATGAATGGTCACGTTGACTGGTTTCCCAGGAGCTAAACTGTTCAAACCAGTCACACTCACGCGGTCCTCTTGTTCAATCTGATCATAGTCAGCAGGGTTCGCAAAGGTCATGGGAAGAATGCCCTGCTTCTTGAGATTGGTTTCATGAATGCGGGCAAAACTTTTGGTCAGCACAGCCTTCACGCCAAGGAACCGTGGCGACATGGCCGCATGTTCCCGGCTGCTGCCTTCCCCATAATTCTCGTCACCGACTACAAACGACCCAATCCCTTTGCCTTTATAATCACGCGCGATTTGCGCAAGCGTCAGACCGGATTCTCCAGTTAACACATTGTTCCCTTTTCCGGCTTCCCCAGCAAACGCATTATTGGCGCCAAGGAACATATTGTCACTAATCTTGTCCAAGTGCCCGCGGAACTTAAGCCATGGCCCGGCAGGCGAAATATGATCCGTCGTGGTTTTGCCTTTGGTCTTAATCAACAACGGCAGTTTGTCGAAATCATTGCCATCCCACTTTGGAAATGGCTGAAGCAACTGAAGTCTCTCACTCGTCGGAGGCAGATCGACTTCCAAGCCTTCACCATTTTCTGCTGGAGCGATAAACCCTTCTTCACCCTTGGCAAACCCTTGGGCTGGCAATTCGTCACCTTGGGGAGGAGCAAGTTTCAATTCTTTGCCATCTGGCGTGGTGATCGTATCGTGGACTGGGTCAAATCCTAAATTTCCCGTTAGCGCATACGCCGTGACCAATTCTGGACTGGCCAGGAAGGAAAGCGTTTCAGCGATACCATCGTTGCGGCCAGGAAAATTTCGATTGAACGTACTGACAATCGAATCGGCTTTTCCTTTGACCCCGTCCGCTCGTTTCCATTGCCCGATACATGGGCCACAGGCGTTGGCTAGCACGGTCGCACCCAAATCTTCAAGCGTCTTCATGAACCCATCGCGCTTCATGGTTTGGGAAATCCGCTCAGATCCCGGTGAAACCAAAAAGGCGGTTTTCGCTTTCAGCCCGGCGTTCAACCCTTGCTGCGCAATATGTGCGGCACGGCCAATGTCTTCGTAGGAAGAATTGGTGCAGCTTCCTAACAAGGTGGCCTTTAACTCAACTGGATAGCCCTTTTCCCTGGCTTCCGCCGCCAACTTGGAGATGGGCCTGGCTAAGTCCGGGGAATGAGGGCCGACGACGTG
>QIDY01000144.1 GCA_003228495.1 Nitrospirota bacterium | reverse complement strand
TGGAGGAGGGTGTTGGGGTCTTTACGAGGCTGGAACGGGAAGTTTCAAAATGCTTACAGCGAAAGGGATATCCGTCCTTGATGGCATGTCGGGGGAAACTTCGGGAGATGGACTGAGAGATCTTCTAAAATTCGGAAGAAGATTAAAGCTAGACTTTGGTGAGTGAAGGTCCCTTAGGAATAATCTTCAGCACGATAGCTTGGCGAAGGAGTTGAGCGACGTTTCGTACGCGTAAGCGGCGCATGAGGTTAAAGCGATGGACTTCTACGGTCCGTACACTAATAGCTAACCGTTGCCCAATCTCCCGATTCGTGCAACCTTGAGCCACCAAGTGGAGAATTTCTTTTTGCCGGGTGGTTAAGGCTTGGCCTTGGGAGTCGCCTTCTGAAAAGGCTTCATTTGAGCCCTGTTCTTCAATGTTGTCTTTGGGCATCTCGATTTTGTACCCCACGCATTTTTGTTTAGTCGTTTTAACATAGGCCCCACTCCCGGGACAACTGCTTCCATGACACGAATTATTCTTCTCTTAGGCTTTGAACACCTGCGTCATCGACCCTTTAGGGCCCTATTGACATTTGTTGGCGTGGCTATCGGTGTCTCCGCCTGGCTCGCGATTCGGGTGGTGAATGGGGAAGTCTTTCAGTCGTTTGAGGAATCGGTGGAATCGGTTGTCGGACATGCTTCGATAACAATCTTTGGGGGATCCGAGGGTCTCGATGAGCAGATATTGCAGATTGTTCAAAAATATCCAGGGATTCGCGGGGCAAATCCCGTTCTCAAGATTGAAGGGGAAATTCAAGCCGGTTCTTTGTCGGGACGTCCTCTCCTGATTTGGGGAGTGGATATCTTGGAGCATGGAAAAGATTGGGAGGTGCCGGGTTCGACGGGTGCTTTTCAACAAGATGACTGGGAACAGCTCTTTTCCCCAACAACGGTATTTGTAGAAAAGGAATTGGCCAAAAGGCTTGGACTTCATCAAGGAGAGATCCTGTCGGTGAAGGTCAAGGGTGACGTTCATGATCTGGTTGTTGGAAGGGTGTTGGAATCGTCAGGCCTTCAAGGAGGTGTCCAACAGCAGGTGTTGATGGATATTGCCGCTGCCCAATGGTTATTTGGATGGCTGGGGCGGCTTCACCATGTGGCGATTGTCCTGGAACCTGACGTGGCGGCTTCAACATTCATCCAGGAACTGCAATCTGTTCTGCCGGAGGCTATTCACGTGCGTCAGGCTTCTCGACGCAATCGGCAGGTGGAATCTATGCTGCGAGCGTTTCAAATGAATCTCACGATGCTCAGCGGAATTAGTCTTTTAGTCGGGATCTTTCTTGTCTATAACACGACGGCTTTTTCCGTGGTCCATCATCGTCAGGAGATTGGCATTCTCCGGTCGCTCGGGATGGAGCGAAAATCCATCATCATGCTGTTCCTCCTCGAAGCTGGTGTGTTGGGCGCCGCCGGTGGTCTATTGGGGTGTTGGTTGGGAGTCGGGCTGGCGCGGTGGCTAACTGTGATGATTGGCCAAAACGTTGGTGAATTATATGGCATGACCTCGCTGTTAGCCATGCCGATTCCCTTTCATATGCTGGTGGAAGCCATGGGTTTAGGGATAGGCATCTCGCTGTTGGGGGCGCTTCGACCAGCCTGGGAGGCAAGTACGATGGCTCCGGTCCAGGCCCTAGCTGGTGGGCAATCCCAAGCTGAAGAAGATCATGATGCCCAAGGATCCAAATGGGTGGTGTTGGCGTCGTTGTTCGGGGCTGGAGTGCTGAGCCAAATGCCGTCTATCCATGGTATTCCTGTTGGAGGCTATGCGGCGGCATTTTGTTTGCTGATGGGAGGCGCAGCGGTGGGACCCGTATTATCTCAATGGTTTAGCCGATGGAGCCACAGTAGGTTGGGGAACCAAACCGGCCTGTTGCCTTCCCTGGCTGCAGAGCAGATGGGCCGCAACCCACGCCGAACCAGTGTCACGATGGCTGCGATTGTTGTGGGGCTGGCTATACTTGTGGGTGTGGGCATCATGATCCAGAGTTTCCGACAGACAGTGGAACTCTGGATTGAGCAAACGCTGATGGCGGATATTATTATTGCGCCAACGTCTTGGTTGGGGGAACAGGATGCCTCGGGTAAGAATCAGGGGCTACCACGAACACTGGTGAAGCAAGTCCTGGAGATTCCTGGAATTGAGGCCGTTGATCCTTATTTTGAAACGAGTGTAGAAACCTCCGGGAAGACCGTGGGGCTTGTGTCTCGAAATATGCGTCTCCATGCTGAACGCAGTCAGTATCTATTTTTGCAAGGAGACTCATCCGAGGTGTTATCTCAAGTCGTAGATAAAAACGGTGTGATTATTTCTGAGGTGTTGGCTGAACGGTTAGGCCTGAGGGTAGGTGCCCAATTGCCATTAGAGACCCCAGACGGCATAGAACAATTTTCAGTCAAAGGTGTGTTTTACGATTATGCCACCGACGGTGGGAAAGTGGTCATGGACCACGCCCTCTTTGCAGAGATATGGGGAGAGAAGGACGCCACGGTCTTTGCCGTATATCTTGAAGAGGGGAAGGCGCTCTTGGCTGTTCGACGAGAAATCGAAGAAACGTTAGAGAACGAGAGGCCTATCGTCACAATCAGCAACGGCGAGCTGAAACGAGAAATCTTGGAAATTTTTGATCGCACGTTTCGCGTGACCTATGTGTTGGAATTGATTGCCTTAAGCGTAGCCGTCTTGGGAATTATGAATACGTTGTTAACGGCTATCTTAGAACGTCGGCGAGAACTTGCCACCTTGCGCGCGTTGGGTGCCAGTGGAGGACAAATCCAAGGCCTGATTGTGTGGGAATCGCTTTATTTGGCGGGGCTGGGTGCCAGTGTCGGGATCGTGGTGGGTATGGCTTTATCGGTGGTGTTGATCAAGGTTATCAATAAACAATCCTTTGGCTGGACGATTCAGTTTTCTCTAGCCTGGGAAACAGTCGGTATGGCGCTGCTGGTGGCATTTGTAGCGGCGTTGATTGGAGCCTGGGCCCCAGCCCGATGGGCTAGCCGCCAGGCAATCGCAGAAGATCTGCGATACGAATGACCTCTTCCTTAATTTAGCGGGACTTTTTTATTACTTGACGCTTTGACGTTATAACGCTGTAACGCTAGAATGATATTTTGAAGGAGGTAATATTTCATGGGCACAACTTCCAAACGGTCAACAGTCTATTTTGATGAAAATCTCCATACCGCTCTTCGACTCAAGGCCGCGCATACCCACCGCTCTGTATCTGATATCGTCAATGATGCCGTACGAGCGGCTCTTGCCGAAGATCAGGAAGACTTAGCTGCGTTCCAGCAGCGTGCCGACGAGCCGACTCTCAGTTATGAAGAACTTCTGGACAACTTAAAAGCTCATGGCAAGTTATAGGGTGACATTTAAGAAGTCAGTCACCAAAGATTTTCGATCTATCCCTAAGAACGACGTTCCTCGCATCCTTAAACGCATTGAGGCCTTAGCTGATGATCCACGGCCTGTGGGGAGTGAGAAATTATCGGGGCAAGAAAGGTTTCGTGTGCGCCAAGGTATGTATCGAATTAT
>QIDY01000156.1 GCA_003228495.1 Nitrospirota bacterium | reverse complement strand
TGATGAGCCGGTCGGTTCGACTATCGACTACTGCGATGTCTTCCACCACATACGTGAACCAAGTGCCTCGAATTGTCTGTACGGTTATCGTATCTCCGTGCCATACATCTCGTAAAAAAGAAAAATGGGTATCCCGGTGGCCGCTCAATATGAGACTTTGAGATTCTCCGTCAGGAAATATTCCATGTCCCACCAGTCCAGGTCCAAAAGCTAACGATTGCCCGCTGGCATCCGCCAGAATGATCTGGTTGATGTCGAGTCGCGGGACGAGCAATCGACCTACTGGCCATGTGTCCGCCCATGGCCAGGGTTTGTTAGGTTGTTGTGTGTTGAGTGTCTGGGTCCAGGCATGCTGCAGAAGCCCTTGTGCTGCTGTGGCCTTCACGTGAATCCAGAGCCCCTGTCCGATTAGCCAACTCCCCAAGACAAACAAGAGACTCGCTGCAACCCACACCATGGGAGTCTTTACCGATGTGCGAGATGTTGACGTGAACAGATCCATGTGATCCATAGAATGAAAGTTCCCAATATAAGATAGAGAGTGGCCGGTGTGGCGGTCTGGGGCCAGCCGAATATCGCCTCGTACTGCATCCCATGCGGCAGATTGGTTTTTAGGGAATGGGTGTGGAGTGTGTGTGCTTCTGGACGGACAGGGGTGACATCTACGGCCACGAGGCTTGTGTATCGACTGACGATATGATGTTTCATAGCAATATTCAGAATCTGCTGCCGGAGTATGTTTTGGTCTTCGTTCCGTGTATGACGGTCCATGAGCTGTGCGATTTTTTGCCGTGCCCAATGAACCGCGATGCCGCTGCGTGATTGGCTGTCTATCAACGATTGCTTCGTCTCCCAGAATGTTTCTCCTTGTTTTCCTCGGATTATGATGGAAGGTGGAAGGCTGGAGGCTTTCAACGCGATCGTGAGCGGTTCGCCGACATATAAATCCGGCAGAGGGTTGGGCATCACGTCTTCTAAGCTAGAGATTGGAGTGTTGATGGTGATGTCCGTGAGAGCAGGGTGTTCCAACTTGTGAAATAAGCGGCTCATTTTGTCCTGCACCTCCTGTGCGGTGCCAATATAGGTAAATGTGCCTCTCCCGTATTGAGCTGCTTTTCGCATGAAGTGGCCGTTGGGGGCCGATCCGATACCTATTGTAAAGAGACGATTCTGCCCGATATCCCGTTGAAGAATCGTGAAGAGCGCTTCCTCGTTGCCGATGAGTCCATCGGTGATAAAGACGATTTGACGAAAACGTGTCGCGTCTTCTCCGCCAGAGAGGGCATGCACGAGTGCGGGTAACATTTCTGTGCCTCCTTCTGCTTTCAGATGATCGACATAGTGGAGAGCCCGTTGAATCCTACGGGCAGATGCCGGTTGTGAATGGGAAAAGAGTGCATGGGTGCCTGAATTAAATTGAATGAGATTGAAGGAATCTTTTGGAGTTAACCGGGAGAACGCGAGTTTGAGCGCCGCCTTGGCTTGGGCGAGTGATGTTCCCGCCATGGAACCTGACGTATCGATAACAAAGATCACTTCTCGTGGAATGGTTTCCTGACTGGGTAAAGGTTTGGCTGGAGGCATGAGTTGCAGAAAGAGATACTCATTCCCGTCATACGTTTCAGAAAACACGGTGGCTTGGGGTTTTTCAACAGCAAGGGGTGTCCAGATGAGTTCGAAGTCCCGATCCGCATAGGTCAAGGGATTTTGAAAGGTAATATGGTAGGTGTTGGTTTCTTGTTTGGTGATCGTGATGGGGTGCGTTGGAGATTCAACCTTCTGAAGGAGTAAACCGGGAGCCAGGTCGATGTGCATGGTAATCGGATTCAGCGGACCATTTTCAGGATGTTGTACCGGCGGGGTGATGCGGGCTGCATCCGGTACTTGATCGGTATCCGGTGCCCATCCTTGGCCGGGTTGTGGTGAGGAGCGACTATGAATGGTGCGAGGCCGTCCGGGGATGTACCGTGGCCCCACGACCATGGGAAATCGAAGCAGAAATCGTCCTTGGTCATACCGCACAACTTCTTGGTACTCGATGTCTATAGTGATGGGGTCGTGAGGAGCAATGTTGGCTACGGATGACGTAAAAATATTCGAGCGTTCCTGTTCCAGGAGACTGGCGCGTTGGCCTTTGGCTTTTGCGTTGGCATAGGTCTTTTTGGCTTGCGCGCGTTCTTGAATTTGGCCCTCGATAATCCGTCCGCCGATTTTCATGCGAAGGTGATCCACGGCGGCTTGTTCCGGTAAAGGAAAGACATACACACCTTCCACCCATTCATCGCTGGGGTTGCTGAATTGTTGAGACACTGTCGTGCGGGCAATGAGCCCGCTAATCGTCATGGTAACCTTCGTGTTCAAAAGCGGGGCAGGTACTGATACTTTACCTGCTGAGGTTTTGAGGAAAAATCCGGCTTCGGTTTTTTTGACGACAGATTCCTGATTCGATTCAGCTGTAACAGATGGAAGCAACGGTCCGACAATCCAACTGTTTGTGAGCCAAAACATCAAGAGAAACACGCGAGGTTTTCGGATATTCATATCAACTCCTTTGTCAATAGGGCGCGGTCTTTCCATGGACATTCATGAGATCTGAAAACGGAAGGCCCAGGCTGACCCTTGAACGATGGATCAGCCTGGGAATGGACTCAAGGAAGGGACTCGGTGGAAGCCAAGGGATCAATCGCGACAAGCTCTGAAGGGATCTCTTCCTGAAGAGCAATCTCATCTGCGGATACTTCAATGGACGGAGAATCTATCATGGGAGAGGATGTTTCATGAGTGGAATCCTCAAGAGCATTAGGTGTCATGGAAAGGAGGGTGTCCTCCTGTTGAACAACTGATTGGCTAAGAAAGGCGACATGCGCCCGTCGGTTGTGTTCAAAGCAGTCTGGTGTAGTTTCCTGACAGACGGCACCGTCTTTCCCAAACGACTCCACTTGGATCCGATCTTCAGGGATGCCAAGAGAGACCAGATAGGTTTTGACCGATTCGGCGCGCTTCATTCCTAATGTGCGGTTGTAAGAGTCAGTACCCTGTGCATCGGTATGACCGTCAATGTGAAGCGTGCCGGTCCACCCTTCTGGCTGTGTTTCGACTTGGGTTTTCAGCAAGCTTTTGGCTCCATCAGACAAGATCCAACGATTGAATGCGAAGTAGACATCCGTGTCTTCGACTTCTTGGATTTCGGGAGAGTTGGTCACCAGATGGAGGGACGGTTCTGAGGCTAAGGCAGAGGGGGATTCACTTGGAATTGGTGTGGTAGGGGTGGGTGTTGCAAAGGCCTTGGCCATTTGGAGGGCACCCACCTCCCTTGCGGACTCTTGGGAAGCGGTGGTAGGTAACGGCTCGTCCATGGAATACATAAAGAGGCCCCCGAGACCAAGGACGAGAGTAATGAGCCCCGCAGCTAATAACAGGATTTCCTTTGTGTCTGATTGCTCAATTGCTGGCTGCATTTGCGGGTTCTGAATTTTTCCCTGTGATGAAGTCGACTGAGAAGTTTTGTTGTTCATGACTGTCTCCTTTGTTTGGTCGTCAGTTAGCGGTAGTGTGAATGCCTTCCATTTTTTTCGATTCTACGTTTCACCATTCGCTCGAAATTT
>QIDY01000130.1 GCA_003228495.1 Nitrospirota bacterium | reverse complement strand
CGGCGACACGAACTTGTACGGAAAGTGTCGTGGTTAAAATCGAATCATCGAATGGGGTGATTGGGGTAGGGGAGGGGTGTCCCAGGCAATATGTCACGGGAGAGACGATTCAAACCGCAGAGAAGTTTTTTGATTTGCATCGTCAGGCATGGGAACAATTCAGGAGCCTGGATGACCTAAAAGCATGGATGAACACGAACAGGAAACGTCTTGATGCAAACCCGGCCGGTTGGTGCGCCGTGGAACTGGCCTTATTAGATCACTGGGGACAAGAACATAGACAATCGATAGAAGCCTTTCTAAACCTGCAGAAATTAACCGGGCAATTTCAGTATTCTGCCGTGCTGGGAACAGAGAATGTCGCCACCTTTGAGAAGCAAGTGCAACAATTCGCGGCTCTTGGCTTTTGGGATTTTAAAGTGAAGGTCACTGGTAATCTTGAGAATGATAGCCAAAAAATTGATTTCCTCAAAAATCTTCATGTTCAGAACCTCCGTATACGTCTAGACGCCAATAATCTCTGGGAAACAGCAGCCGAAGCTGTGGCATATCTCAAAGATCTTCAGTATTCCTTTATGGCTATCGAAGAACCTCTTCAAGTTAGGGACTATGCCGATTGCCGTTGCCTAAGTCAGGCGCTGGGGGTGCCCATCATTCTTGATGAAAGTTTTCTACGAATTGAACAGTTCCACCATCTACAAACTGATCCCAAAACTTGGATCATCAATATCAGGATTTCCAAAATGGGCGGAATCCTACGATCCTTGGCGATTGCTGAGCAAGCCAAAGTTATGGGCATTCCCATCATCATCGGTGCGCAAGTCGGAGAAACCAGTATTCTCACTCGAGCGGCCTTCACGGTCGCCAATCAATACCGGGACATTCTTCTGGCCCAGGAAGGAGCCTTTGGAACCTATCTTCTAGAACACGATATCATTGACACCCCTCTGATGTTTGGAAAAGGCGGAATGCTCGGTCAGCCCGGTCTCGGGCTGACTCTCACAAACCGCACATAAGTTTTTTCTTCATCTTTCTGGTGAAAAATTTTCAACAGTTCAAGCAAAAAACTTCTGTGCATTTTTTCAGTTGTTTGCTAGGGTGATACAGGCCCTTGGAGGGATAAAAGTGAAGCCCCGTTTGTAATTTCACTTGTCCTTTTCGTGCGAACTGGGTTCTCTCCTCTTCGTCATTCCCGACATTTTTAATCGGGAATCTGTCTTGTTTTTTTGGATGAATGTCTGCCTCCACCAATGACTGCAGGGGCAATCTTTACAACTGTCGGCATGACGACCGGTGTTCTTTATTTACATTAAATTTCTAATGGGGTCTTGTCCTGGTCCTAAAATTCGTGTGATCAGAACGCCAGTCTTTGTTCTTTTATAATACACGGAATGCCGTTCATATTCATGGCGGCGATATTCTTCTTTCACATGGGAATAATCCCGTCCCATTCTCGGATTGTTCCCCAATGTCGCAAAACAGGCGTGAAGTCCTTTGACATAGCTCCGAGCTTTCTTCAATCCAAAATTGAGAATGGAATATTCATAAATGCCATCCAACTCTCGTTGAGCCATCTTAGTGAGTTGGTAATCGGCCATCTTTTCGTAAACGTTCTTCCACGTTCTTCATAATGTCAGGAACCTTCTGTGTGCTGATCCCACTGGTTTCACCTTCTTCAAGCATCTGACGAAGCTGAAGAGCTGCCTTCTGCCGTTCCTGATCGCGCCGGACCAAATCACGGAAATATTCACTATCGTTATTGTACTGGCCTGATTGTATCCGGTGCTCAACCCATGTTCCCATATCATCCGGCATCGCGATTGTTTTACGGACCATGGTCATCCCTCCTTTTAAAAATAGTATAGCACAGAGTATGAACTATTCATACTAAAGGCATTGGAGAAGATGCCGGATGAAGTCCGAAAACAAATGGACGGGACATTATATTTGGCTCGGCGAGCATGCAACTGAATACAGCATTCTATAAAGTGTTTAGGGATTGGAGTTGTGCCTTTTAATAATAGAGGCATCAATTTTAAAACGGGATTGGGAAAATTACAGACGGGTTCATTTTATTGGATTGGGGAAAGTCTATAGTGTCTGCCTCAAAGGCTTGGTACTATTCGTGCTTGGTTGCTCAAGGCCATGAACAACATTCAGTGGAACATTAAGACGTTTCAGGAATTGACTGTTGAACAGGTATTTGATGTTCTCAAATTACGAATGGATGTCTTCGTCGTTGAGCAACAATGTGCGTATCCGGATTTGGATGAGCATGATCGACATCGAGAGACCAGGCATCTTTCAGGGCGAAATAATGATGGGCGACTGATCGCTTATGCGCGTATCCTCCCTCCCGGCCTGCGTTATCCAGAGGTAAATCTTGGGCGGTTTGTGGTGAAAGCTAAATCGCGCAAGCAGGGGATAGGCCATCAACTGTTACAAGCTGCGCTTCAGGAAATTTCTCGCTGTTGGCCTGGCCATGCCACTAGAATTTCCGCACAAGATTATCTGCAGACTTTCTATGAGCGGTATGGGTTTGTCCGAGTATCGGAGGTCTATCTCGATGTTGGTATCCCTCATGTTGAAATGGTGAAAGAGGCGTAATGAATTTTCAACTGTTTGTCATACCCGCGGAGGCGGGTATCCAGAAAATAACAGAGAGCCCTGGATTCCCGTTTTCACGGGAATGACTTCAAAAGGTTTGGGTGACCGTCCTCAATACCGTTAACTCCTTTTTCTATGAAGACACTCCTTCTAGACGATCTCAAACTTGAAACGTTTCTGGCTGACTATTGGCAGAAGAAGCCATTGTTAATTCGGCAGGCTTTACCGGGGATTAAGCCGCCGATTGCTGCTGATGAATTGGCGGGCTTAGCTTGTGAAGAGGAGGTCGAATCAAGGCTGATCATTCAAAATGCTGAGACTGATCAATGGGAACTCACTCATGGCCCGTTTACTAATAAGACTTTTGAAGCTTTGCCCAAAACCCATTGGACTTTATTGGTTCAGGCCGTAGATCATTGGGTGCCAGCCGCCGCAGAATTTCTTTCGCAATTTTATTTTATTCCCAGTTGGCGTGTTGATGATTTGATGATCAGCTACTCCGGCGACAAAGGTGGCGTCGGGCCGCATTATGATAATTATGATGTGTTCTTGGTGCAGGTCAGCGGCCGTCGTCAATGGGAAATCGGCGGTCTCTATGACGAATCTTCCCCTTGTCGGCCTGATACGCCGGTGAAGATTCTGTCTGAATGGAAACCGGAAGAAAGGTGGGTTCTTGAACCTGGAGATCTGCTTTATGTCCCTCCGTGTGTAGGACATAGTGGAATTGCTGTGGGCGGGGATTGCATGACCTGTTCGGTCGGGTTTCGTGCGCCATCTCATGGGGACATTTTGCGAGATTTTGCTGATTTCATTGGGGAACAACTGAGTGAAGAGATTCGATACGCAGATCCCGATCTTGTTCCTCAAGCCAATCCTGGACAGATCACTTCTAATGCGGTGAAGAAAGTCCGGCGTATTTTAGCCCAGTATGTCGAAGATCAAGACAAGCTTGCTCAATGGTTTGGCTGCTATATGACCACTCCAAAATATCCGGATGGGGAGATCGCGCAGGGTAAGTACTGTCTGGAAGATGTACGTAAACAACTTTCGGCAGGAAACAAGCTAATCAGGAATGAAGGATCCCGTTTTGCGTTTCAGGAACACGGAAACGAACTATGGTTGTTTGTTGATGGGCGTCAATATACGTGCAGCCGGACTTTGGTTGATCTGGTGAAAAGGTTATGTGCTGAACGAATCATGGGTTCCGATCTGTGTGTACCATCGGATGAACATGATTCTTTGCTCTTAGATTTGCTGAATCATGGCAGTCTCTATCTTTCTACCTAAAAGATCTTTTTTTCAGACGCCCCTCTTGGAGGGTCGTTTTCCCTCCAAATTTAGCTTAAAAATTCCCCGTTAGCCTGCTACAGGGTCACCGAAGGGTTTTATCTTTAGATATCCCGTCAACTTGCTGCGGGGTTCTTCATTGGGTACTATCCAGAAACTTGGTGTGAACTTGTTATACAGCCGAGGTGTTCCATTGGACCATGAAAAATGATGGCAGATTCGAATGAGTAAAACACTCGAAAATGTCCGAGCCTTGATTCGTAATCTTGAGGTGCGGATTTCAGATCATGGATACAATGAACTATCATCGGATAACCTGTTTGCTCGGGATATTGTTGAGGGGGCGATTGAGGCAATTGTTGTAGAGGACTATCCGGACTATCCAAAAGGTCCTTGTGTGTTGGTGGTCCAGAAGGATACGGAAAATCGGCCAATACATGTAGTGTGGGGAATTCCTAAAGGACATACTAGCCCGGCGGTTTTGGTTACTGCCTATAGACCAGATTTAGAGTTATGGGAAGAGGATTACCTAAGGAGGCGCAAATGAGAAAGAGGCACCGCACAAAACTCGTTCATGAAGGGCAGTATATTGCTGAAGTCGATGTCGAGTTACTTGAGACAGAAGAGGAATGGTCTCCCTACCTTTCCTTGGAAGACGCATACAAACTCGATGACGTAAGGAATGCGCTGC
>QIDY01000313.1 GCA_003228495.1 Nitrospirota bacterium | reverse complement strand
TAATTGGGCTCGTGACCTATGGGGTTGCAAGTGTGATAGGAAGCGCGGTCGAAGCTGGTCAAGCGGCCAAGACCGCCCAGAACGCCGCCAATCAGTCCGCAGGAATAGCCAATGCGAAGACAGCAGCACAGGTTGCGAACACGAAAACCACAGCAGGGTTGATCAAGGATGTTGGAATGAAGGGTGAAGTTCCTATCAAGGCTATTGCCCTGCCATAACATAAAAAACCAATGCCAGCACATAAATCAACAAGAAAACGGGCCAAGTCAAAGCACGGGAAATCTGTCACAAAACGCAATAAGATGACGCCGAAGTTCAAGACAACGGGGAAAGTCGTGAAAAGGAAGCGTGGCACCAAACTTAAAAAGATCAGGAAGAATTTTGCAGGAAGCGTGTTATAACCTAAGCCCAAGATAAAATGAGCAAGATAAAAAAATGGCTCCTCAAGAGCCTCGCGAACAAATATGCCGGGGCAATTGTCGCCTGGGGCGTCGGAGCATCGGTGTCGGGAATACTGTCCTATGTGGCAAGCGGCCCGTCATGGGTCGGAAAGGCGCTGGCAACAGTGCTGGAGGCAACGTCACAGGGGGAGATCACCGAAGTGAACGCGGCCACACTGACCGTCGTATTGACCCCTATTGTGGCGAGTTTGGTTCAAGCCGGGATAGGGTTCATCCAGTCATCCGGGATTGAGAAGGTTCAGGAGGCGAATGGTGACATTGTGGATGGCCATATCGGGGAAAGAACGATTGAATCGGCGGTTGCGATAGTCGATGGATCGAAAACAGCTAACCTTTTGGAAGAATGAAGGAGTATATAATCAAATGGGCGGTGAAACTTATCGCCGGGATCAACTCGAAGAATTTCGAGACGATCATCAAGTGGATCGTTGACGCGGGGAAGAACGAGAATCTGAAAGGCGGTCTAGCCGAGGCCAATTATGTTGCCTCACAATACAACAAGGAATTTGCGATGAAAGCGTCATACATTGTGAAAACAGTAGTTCAAATTGCATATTTCATTGCGAAGCTGAGGGGGCTCGACACATGAACGCTGGAGATAAATGGAAACTTGTCCAGAAAGCGGTTGGCGTGACCGCTGATGGCATTCCTGGTGGCCGCACGGCATCAGCTATAATGGATTCTCTAGGCATCACCAGGACGGATATAATCGATACTGAGAAAACCGATGGCCGCCATATCAACGGCAGGGGACTTGACTTGGTGAAATCATTTGAGAGTTTGTTCTTATCAGCTTATAAGGACTTTGCCGGAATCTGGACGATTGGCTATGGCCATACCGGGTTGACCCATAAGGACGGCACGGTTTATGACGGACGTGAGATAACCGAGGCACAGGCATTGGATTTGCTGGCGCATGACATGGAGTATTTCGAGGCTCGCGTGGTCGAGCTTGTCGATGTTGATGTGAATGACGATATGTTTTCCGCGCTGGTGAGCTTTGCCTTCAACTGTGGGGAAGGGAATCTATCTTCATCCACTCTTTTGAAGCGTGTGAACTCAAGGGATTTCGCCGATGCCCCGGATCAGTTCCTACGGTGGAACAAGTCCAGGAACGAGGATACCGGTGAGCTTGAGGTTTTGAACGGATTGACCAGGCGCAGGGCTTCCGAGTCAAGATTATTTGAGGGGCTTGACAATCCCTACATAGCAAGTGTTGAAGAGTTGGGGAACTTGGGGTATAATATAGTTTGAAAGGATTAGGACATGGGATGTAATTGCGGAAATTCAAATAACACCAAAAGGTGCGGAACCTGTGACGAATGCTCGTCAACAGACTCATTGCTGGCGTGTATTGGGGTACAAATTGAGCATCTTAAATCCCGTGACGATCAACTGAAGGCACAGGTTGAGGTTCTGAACACGGGGGTTCCATTTGATGCACTCTGCCCTGTTCAAAGCTGTGAATTTCCTGATTGCCCCAATACCGGTTCCGTTTGTGACGGTAAATCCCCAACCGGCGCTCCTGTTTCAAGCAAAGCGTCCGGATGCGGCGAGTCCGGGATGACGGATGATTGTTGTGCTGATCTAGGTAACAAGATCAGGATTCTTGAGCAGAGGGTCACGAAAACGGAACGACAGATTTGTGAGATTAGGAAAAAAGCCCTTAAATCAGTTCTCCTGGACAATAACGGCGCGGTCAGGGGTGGCCTTGCGGTCAACGGGGATTTGATGAACTTTAGTCCGGGCTCATGGGAGGCCGAACTTGCAGCACAAGGACTATAACCATGGCTTGTAAAAATCCATATAATCCGGTCGGTGACGGCAACAATCCATATGCACCAGGAAATCCGTACGGACATGGGGGTGCCTACTGTGGTAATTGTTATCCTTATGGGCCGGGGTTTCCAAGTGACCCGAATGCACCGACCAATGCCGAGTGTGTTCCGGACACTAGCGATCCGTGCGCTGTGCCACAGAAACAAACCGGCAAATGTTTCAACGGGATATGTGATGACAGATTCCAGAACATCCCACCGGCGAACAGGATCAGGTTGTTCGGTGCGGACGGTAAATGCCTCTATCAATTTCCCCATGCAGACGGGGTTGTCATGTCGGATGAACAAGGCCAGTTCATTACTAATCGACCTTGTTTGAAGCTTCCGTTCAAGAAAGAGTTTGTCAGGAACCCGGATACCGGGGCGATCATTCTCGACCAGAATGGAGATCCCATTGAAGACGAAGTTCCCGGATTTGATTCGATTATCGGTGTCGATCCCTGTGGGTGCCAGAACAGGATTCAAGGGGTCAAGGATCAACGCCAGAAAATTATATGGGATTCCAACCAGTTCATATTCGAGGCCGAGGCAATAAGGGACAACAACCCGTTGCTTGACCCTGGCGATGTTCCAATTGTCGACCAGGCTTGTAACGGCAGCATGGTCGCGACGCTTGTGCCGACGACGAAAGAGATAACCGGTGGATGCGGCGAGCTTGAGACTGTATCGGGGTTTAAAATCGGCGGGTTCACAAATTTTGGCTCCCCGATTGGGATCATGCACATGTGGCCTGGGCCACCGGCAAATATCCCCGACCAGTATATGCTGGCTGATGGAACCAGTCTCCTTATTGATGACTGGCCCGAGGCGTTCGCGGCAATCGGTTATGCGTGGGGTGGAGGCGGACAGAACTTCAACCTGCCGGACATGAGGGGGTTGATTCCCCGTGGTGTTGATATTGACGCCGGACGAGACCCGGACAGCGCGGCCCGGACAGCAATTACCACAGGAGGCAATACTGGAAACAATGTGGGATCGTTCCAGGATGACCAGATGCAGTGTTTCGCGGTTGAATTTACAAAAACGATAGTAAACGCCGAGACAGTAACTACATCGGCTGGCCCGTCGCAAACCGTTGGAAGTGATGTCGAGACATTTGTGCAGACTGATGCGATTATAAAGGAGGATACCTGTGGCCCACCCAAGTTTGGCGACGAGACCAGGCCGAGGAATATTTATGTCAACTTTATCATAAAAGTCGGGTGTCCGCAGACAGTGGTATGATATTCGCAACGGGGAAAACGGGCCATGACAGACAAGCTTGAGACCGCCCGCGTGTTTGTCACTTTTTACAAAGGATCGGTTCATATTGCTAAAAAACT
>QIDY01000019.1 GCA_003228495.1 Nitrospirota bacterium | reverse complement strand
TCCCTGTTCTTGCTGAAGAAATTTGCCATTGGCTCATTCAAAAACCTGATGGAATCTATGTCGACTGTACGTTGGGAGCCGGTGGAACATCTTTAAAAATACTGGAAAAGTCAGGTAAAAATGCTCATATTGTTGCTTTGGATAGGGATCCTGAAGCCCTGGCTTATGCGGAGAAAAACCTAGCGCATTATGGTGATTGTGTAAAGATTTATAATGGGAATTACTCCCATATTACGGAACTTGTGCATAAGGCCGGTTTTGAGAAGGTTGATGGGATTGTCTTCGATTTAGGGGTGTCCTCATTACAGTTAGATAGGCCTGAGCGAGGATTTAGCTTTTCTTCAGAAGGACCCTTAGATATGCGGATGAATCAAACGCAAGGTGCCAAAGCTGCTGATCTGGTGAAGATGCTCCCTGAGAAGGAGTTGGCCAATTTGATTTTTTCCTGTGGCGAAGAACGATTCTCTCGACGCATTGCCCGGGCGATTGTAGAGGCAAGAAAAACCTATGCCTTGGATTCTACCCAAGCGCTCGTGGCGGTGATTAAAGGTGCTGTTCCCCACGCCTATAGAAAAGGGCGGATTCATTGTGCGACTCGGACCTTCCAGGCCCTGCGTATTCGGGTTAATCAAGAGTTGGATCTTCTACAGCCCGCCTTAAAGGATGCGGTGAATCTCTTGAAGGAGGGCGGGCGATTGTGTGTCGTAGCCTTTCACTCATTAGAAGACCGTGTGGTGAAGCACACCTTCCGGACATTAGCCAAATCGGAATCCCCCACCATCACCGTACTGACCAAAAAACCAGTGACGGCCGACGAAGACGAAATTCAACAGAACCCGCGCGCACGAAGTGCCAAATTACGAATTGCCCAACGTTTACCCGAGGGAGCTTTCTCATGAGAAAAAATGCCTTGCTGGGTATTATGATTTTATTGGGGGTGTGGTGTTTGGTGTATGTCGGAGTCCAGCTGGATATGTGGCGGCTTGGATATGACATCGAAGAATTGGAGGGCCGGCGTACGGTTTTGAAAAAACAGCAAGAGATGTTGCAAGTCCGGCTGTCAGAACTCACAGATCCACAGCAAATTGCCCGGCGAGCTCAAGATGAATTACAGCTCATTGTGCCACAAGAAGGGCAAGTGGTGATGGTGTCTCTCGCTGCGAATCCTTCCACGGAGGCAGACAGCAGTTCTCCTCTCCGATTGGTCAGGAAATTTTCAGATTCCCTCTTGGGTCTACCATGAGCCCGACCACTCAAGATATTCATCCCGTGTGTAAAATGCGTAGTGGCATTGTCTGTCTCTGTCTGCTGTTTGGGTTCGTGCTCATCGGGTGCCGGCTGTTTTATTTGCAGGTGTTACAATCTGATGCAGGCGCGCATCAAGTGAAACAACAACATCAGAAGATGGTGATGGTCCAGCCAGACCGAGGGGTGATCTTTGATCGTCATGGGCATCCTTTGGCGATGAATGTCGATGTGCCCTCGGTCTTTGTGAACCCCGATTCTCTTGAAAATCCTCAGAAAGCCGCACGAGACTTAGCTCCAGTTCTGAAGATGTCCGTTTCGCAGTTGCGTGAGATTTTTCAGCGGACACAATCTCGTGCCCGGGTTAAACGTCATA
Organism: Nitrospirota bacterium; assembly: GCA_003228495.1. GTDB lineage: Bacteria > Nitrospirota > Nitrospiria > Nitrospirales > UBA8639 > Nitrospira_E. The sequence continues at coordinate 2,003 of QIDY01000019.1, read as the reverse complement.
TTCCAGAGGACATGGCCAAACAATTGGAGGCAATGAAAATTCCAGGGGTCGTGGTGACCAGGGCGCCGCATCGTTTTTATCCCAAAGGCGCGCTAGGTTCTCATATCTTGGGCTTTGCCGGGGATGATAACCAAGGATTGGAAGGAATTGAATTTCACTATGAGTCCTATTTACGGGGTGAAGAGAACCTTGTGCAGTATCAGCGTGATGCCTTGGGTGGGATCATCTTGTCGCTGGACAGACAGGATTCAATGAGCCTTCAAGCTGGGTATCACGTAACTCTTTCGATTGATGAGGTGATCCAGTTTATTGCCGAAGATGAATTGGCGAAAGCGGTACAGCAGAGTCGTGCTAAATCCGGAACCATTTTGATCATGGATCCCATGACCGGTGCAATCTTGGCTTGGGCCCTTTATCCCACGTTTGATCCCAATCACTTCAGGAAACTTTCTGCTAAAGACTGGAGAAACCGGGCGGTTACGGATCCCTATGAACCGGGATCGACCCTGAAAGTGATTGTGGCTGCCGCAGCCTTGGAAGAGGGAGTCATGGAACCCGAAACCTTGATTTATGGAGGTGATGGGCAAATGCCTGTGGCGGGCACCATTGTCCATGATCACGCCAAATCTAGTTGGATGACCTTGACGGAAGTCGTGGCGCAGTCAAGCAATGTGGGGGTCATTAAGGTGGCGGTCGAATTGCGGCGTTCACGGATGTTTAAATATCTGAAAGCGTTTGGTTTTGGAGAGAAGACCGGGATTGACCTTTCTGGAGAATCGTCAGGGATTTTGCATCATCCTGACACATGGAGTGGTCGCAGTCTGTCCTCGTTAGCCATTGGGCAAGAAATCGCCGTGACACCGATCCAAATGGTAACCGCGATGTCTGTCGTGGCAAATGGGGGATGGTTGATGACTCCACATGTTGTCTCTTTGGTTGTGGATGCTCGTGGCCAATCGATCTTAACAAACGATCGACAGCCCAAGCGACGACCCATCTCTTTCCAAACAGCGAGACGCATGGGCCATATTCTTGAAGCGGCTGTCGAAACAGGAACCGGTAAGGGAGCAAAGTTGGTGGGATATCGTGTAGCCGGTAAGACAGGGACTTCCCAAAAAATTGATCCTGAAACAGGCGCCTATTCGTCTTCGAATGTCATTGCCTCTTTTGTGGGCTTTGTGCCAGCTGAGCAACCGTGCCTCACCATGTTGGTCGTGATTGATGACCCGAAAGAGGAAAAATTGAGATGGGGTGGAAAAATCGCGGCTCCTGTCTTTGGGAAGGTGGCCAAACGAGTCTTGCCGCATATGGGAATCTTGCCAGGTGGAGCCCAACTGATTCGGACGGCTTCTTTCTCCCCCAACACGTCATCTCTACAGGCGGTAGTGCAGTAAGGGTCCGTAAAGAAATACGTGGTACATGAAGACGCTGAGATTTAGGTCAGATTTGATCGATCTGAATGAGAGGAACCTGAGGAATAGTGGTGCTATTTTGAGGGTTTCTCGATTGAAGATCGGCCAAAGATGGCCTGAAGATGAGATGTATACATGTGCTACTTATTTCTTTACGGACCCTAAGTTGTGACGCTTCAAGAGTTACTTGATCCGTTAGATGATGTGGTGAAAGCTTCTGGCGATCTCCAGTCTGAGGTCGTATCGATAACTGAAGATTCACGCGCCGTTAGGCCCGGCTCAGTGTTTGTGGCAATTCAAGGGACACAGCAAGATGGTCATAATTTTGTGAATCAGGCCTTCGCTCAGGGAGCTACGGCTGTTGTGGTGGAAACTGATTGTTTTCAAAGCGCCCCTGCGGAGACTTCATTGGCAGTTTCCGCATTGATTCACGTTAATAATTCCCGCAAGGCGTTGGGATTGATGGCCTCCCAACTAAATGAGAATCCTTCACGGCATCTTAAAATGGTGGGTGTCACGGGAACGAATGGAAAAACCACGGTGACGCATCTGGCCAAATCGCTGTTGGAAGCCCAGGGCTATCGAGTCGGC
>QIDY01000083.1 GCA_003228495.1 Nitrospirota bacterium | reverse complement strand
AAAGATAGGTTCCAGCGCTTGATTAATCGTCACCAATCCAAACCCGAGGAGGAACCCCACAACGGGAAACCACCGAAGAGCCATCGAAAATGTGGGGGGAATTGTTTCTGGAATCAATCGAGAAGGAAGAGGAATAATCGTCAGAAACTGCCAGGCCAATGCCAATCCGGCCCATGCGTTCTTCATACAGGCTCCGGAACAGAAGCCTCTGCACCATCGACACCGGCACTATCAAAAGTTGCCATGTCCGTCAGACAGGCAACACTCGCTCGTAAAAGACTTATAGCCAAACAAGCTCCAGTCCCCTCGCCAAGTCGAAGACCCAAATCCAACAACGGGTGGAGGTCTAAATGTTCCAGGATACACCGATGCCCAAGTTCCGCCGAACAGTGAGAAGGGATGACATAGTCTTGGCAATGTGGAGCCAAGGCCTGGGCCACAAGCATAGCCGCTCCAGTAATAAATCCATCTAACACCACAGGAATACGACAAGCTGCACCACCCAAAATAAGGCCCACCAAACCACCGATTTCAAAACCACCCACTTTGGCTAACACATCTAAGGGATCCTGCACCTTGGGTTGATTCTGTTGGATGCCCTGCTCAATCACCTGAATCTTTCGAACCAACCGTTCGGCATCAACTCCGGTTCCTTTTCCCGTGACCTTCGCAACCGGTTGCCCGGTCATCACCGCTGCAATAGCGCTACTAGACGTAGTATTTCCAATCCCCATCTCTCCCAGGCCAATGACCCGCATACCATTGGCATAGGCCTCCCGAGCGAGGTTTATGCCAACCTCAACACTTTTGAAGGCCTGTTCATCGGACATGGCAGGGCCTTCAGTAAAATTGTTCGTGCCATATCCAATTTTGTGGAAGAGTAAACCCGAAAGATTTCCAAGGTCACCTTGGACACCCATATCCACGACCCACACCTTGGCACCTACCTGTTTCGCCAGGACATTAATCGCGGCCCCGCCGTCTAAAAAGTTCATGACCATTTGCGCAGTCACTGAAGAGGGATAGGCACTCACACCTTCTCGAGCAACTCCATGGTCGGCCGCCAACGTAAACACCACCGGCTCGGGCATTCCAGGTGGAAGCTCCTGCGAAATGGCCACATACTGAGCAGCCAATTCCTCTAAGCGCCCTAAACTCCCAACAGGCTTGGTGAGCTGATCCAAAGCCAATCGTGCACGAGCATGGAAATCTCGGCTCATCGGCTGAATACTGGTTGCTGTTTCGTGAATCAAACCAGATAGCTTTGCCATCATCTTATTTCAAACGGAGCGGAAGACCACTCACCAAAAAATAGACTTCGTCTGCCTCAGCGGTAATTAATTGATTGATTCGCCCAGCCACATCACGAAACTCCCGACTGACAGCATCTCCTGGAACAAGCCCCAAGCCAAGTTCATTGCTGACTATAACAACTTGGCTCGGACAGGCCCTAATGGCTTTCAAGAGTTTTCGTACGTGAGACGGAACTTGTCGTGGTCGTACCTTCTCTCGAAAAAGATTATTCAGCCACAACGTCAAACAATCCACCACCACGCTGGAATAGTTTCCGCCCTGCTCAGTAAACCATTCGGCTAACTGAGTCGGAATTTCGAAGGTTGTCCATCTTCGTCCTCGTGACTGCTGATGTTTTTGAATTCGACGCGCCATTTCTGCATCCAACGGTTCAGCTGTCGCCAGAAACGCCCGAGGGGATTTGGCTTTCCCCTGTTGGAGTGCAAAGGAACTTTTCCCTGACCGCGCCCCACCAAGAACAAACATCAGCTTTGACTCGACGAGTGTCTTGTTTCGCGAACTCTTAGCGTGGGAACGAGAATCGCTCGACGGTCGAGAGCTCGAAGCCTTGATTGGTCGAGAAGCAGATTGAGGCACGGATGGCATAACACAACTCTATAATCCAAAGCGTGAAGGATCAGGCCTTAGCGGGTTTTTCCGGTTCTCGTTCCCACAAGAATTCTGCTTCGCCTTGCTTCTTTGCCACCCAACGCGCAAACACAAATAAGGCATCACTTAGGCGATTGAGAAATGTGACTAATTCCTTGTCAATCGATTCTTTCTTTGACAACGTGACGCATAGCCGTTCGGCACGACGGCAGATCGTACGGGCGACATGGAGCAAGGCGGATATCTGGCCGCCGCCAGGCAATATGAATTCTTTCAATGGCGCAAGGCCATTTTGGCATTCATCAATCAGATGCTCTACATGGGCAACGTCCTCAGCAGTCACCGTTGGCATATTCGGAAACGACTCCCCTGGAGCTGTGGCCAAAATGCCACCCAAATCAAATAATTTATTTTGCGTCCATTTCAGAATGTTCTCAATATACTTAGAAGCTTCCGCATTCGTTTTGATCTGCTCATTCGCCACGCGAACAAAGCCAAGCATGGAATTCAATTCGTCCACCGTGCCATAGGCTTCCACCCGCACGGAATCCTTCCAGACTTCTTGCCCGCCAGCCAACCGGGTTTTCCCCGCATCACCCGTACGTGTATAGACTTTTGAGATTCGCATGGTCCGTCTCTCCTTTTTCCTACCCCTTCCGATCAACCATAGGTGGCAATGATTCTTCCCTGGCGATATCATTTTCCTGACGATTTCCCCACCGTTCATAATGCACGAGCTGTTCAAGCGGTAATCGTTTACGCCACCCGGCCTTTTCAAGATCCGGTTGATCGGCAAACCCTTTCACATATCCCACACACAAATAGGCAATGATCCAAGCGGGTTGAGGAATGCCTAAGGCTTCTTTTAAGGCGTCATAATCCAGAATGGAAACCCAGCCCACCCCGATCCCTTCCGCACGCGCCGCAAGCCAGAGGTTTTGAATAGCGCAACATGTGCTGTAAAGATCAGTCTCAGGAACGGTTGCACGACCCAACACTGAGGGGCCGCCCCGTTCACGAGTACACGTCACACAAATGTTGATGGGCGCTTCTTGAATCCCTTCAAGTTTCAGGCCTCGGTACAGATCGGCCTTCTCTCCACGATACTTCAAAGCTGCGTCATCATTGGCTTGTACAAACAGATTTTTTACAGCCTGCTTCGTTTCAGTCTGCTGAATGATCAAAAAGTCCCAGGGCTGCATATAGCCCACCGAGCCCGCATGATGCGCGGCCATCAGAATTCGGCGAAGGGTTTCCTCTGGAATCGAATCGGGAAGAAAATTTTTGCGGACGTCTCGTCGTTCAAAAATGGCCCGATACACGGCTTCCCGTTCGTCGTGAGAAAAGGTGCCTGTAGGCGTCGTGACTTTAGCTGTCAAAACTCGACTCCTTTTTGTGCCTTAATTCCGTTTCGAAAAGGATGTTTGATCATTTTCATTTCTGAAACCAAGTCAGCAGCTTCAATCAGCTCCGGTTTTGCCCCTCGTCCGGTAATCACCACATGAAGCATGGGGGGACGCTGAGCAACAGTTTTGAGTACTTGTTCAAGCGAAACGTAGTCATGATGTATCGCAATATTCAACTCATCCAAAATGACCATGCCGAATCGTGGATCCTGTAGGATTGTTTCCACCTCTGCCCACGCTTCTTGAGCCACGATTTTATCCCGTTCACGATCTTGTGTTTCCCAGGTGTACCCTTCACCCATTCGAAGAAACACGACTTGATCGCCAAAGCTCTTAAGAATT
>QIDY01000180.1 GCA_003228495.1 Nitrospirota bacterium | reverse complement strand
CGGGAAGCGTCATCAACACTGACGGCCTTCGATATTTATGAACTCCTTTCGGTCTTAGATCAGGTGGAGTCTTTGAGTGCCTGGAAAATTGCCATAGTCAATCGCCCGAAGGATGATTTCGACCGGGCCAAATTTTTTGAGATCTGTGCTCTAAACAGGGGCTACCAAGTTGGAGCGTTTCAAGAGTTTGAAGAGGCAGTGGCTTGGCTGTATCCCCCTCATGACCCCTGAATCAACGTCCTCCTCCCAATTCTCGTCATCAAACCATTCTTCACAATCTTCCAACCCATCATTCCCCACACGCCGCCGGCCTCCCATCTCAAAAGGCTTGGGGCATGGCCTTCCGACACCAGTCAGAGGATGCCCTTGCTGCTCGTACAGGGGCAGGACTTCTTGCAGGTTGAACCGGCCATCTTCGCTTGGCGGTGGTGAGAGAGCCGATTCCTTCAGTCCTAAACACGCACATATCATTCCTATCCCTTCTATCCATTCATCCCCATTGAAAAACGTGAGTTTTTTAGATGTCGCAAGGCTGGATGAATTTTTTGACCATACGAGGCCCATAAAGTTTTTCACAATGCCTGCTATCGATAATGAGGAAAATCCAGTTTCTCATGGAACCGGGAGAAAGTTGTGAGGGAGACATCGAAAGTTATGATTGTATGACGCGACCTCATTTTTGAGGCCTGCAAGAGTGGCCTTGGCAAAGCGCGTAAGGGATGAAGTCTCCCCATTGGGACCAGTAAAACTTGAAACGGCGATTATTATTCAAGACCAAGGATGATGCGGGTACGGTGGTTGACTTCACCCATCAAGTGATCTGGCAACAACCCGAGGATGTGGCGGAACGATTCATTGGCAACGGCAATGATTTGTCCAAGTAGGAGATCACTATCATGTTTCAATCCAGCTTCCCCTTTCTTGAGGTGCAATCTCAGGATGCCCGGCTCTTCGACCACTTTCGTGGTCGTTGGGATGACGAGAGTAGAAGGATACCCGGCTTCGGTGACAAGGTCGGATTGAAGCACCAACCCGGGACGAAGTTTTCCGGGTTTGGTTTTAATCTGAGGATTGAAATCAATAATATACAAATAGCCGCGCTTGATTTCCATTTAGGGTCCGTAAAGAAATACGTGCTACATTTAGACGCTTAGATTTAGGTCAAATTTGGTCGATCTGAATGAAAGAAACCGGAGGAATAGTTGTGCTATTGTGAGGGATTCTCGATTGAAGATCGGCCAAAGATGGCCTGAAGATAAGATGCATAAATGTACCACGTATTTGTTTACGGACCCTTAGTCGTCCAGATGTTGAAAGGGGAATGCACCTTGAAATAAGGCTTGATTCTCAAGTTTATCAGCTTTGCCACAACGCTGAACGGATTTTTGAAATTCCTGTCGAAGCCGTTCTTCGGCAGTTTTTTCCTCAAGCGTTCTCAAAGCCACTCGGACGACCTCGGACTTAGTTTGAATACACAGCTCTTTACGCAACCGTTCAATTTGTTGTTCCGCTTTTTTGGAAACCGCAATAGCACCCACCTGGGACCTCCTTAAGATCATTGAAACCATTAGAACAATTATAACATAACATATAATATATTGGGTAACTAGCACGGAAGAGCGCATTTCAAAACCTCTAATACCTTGAATTCTCCTTCCTTGGTCCCCTTCTCCAAGGAAACTGCACCATGAGCTGAGTCCAGCAAAAGCATTGTGACAATCAACAAAAAAGTCGACCGCTTGTCCCTCCCTTCCTAAAACCAATGTGAAACTCCCCGCTCAAAGGGCGGGGAGTTTCACTGATGCCTTTTATAAATCTTCTGTCATCGATGATGAAAAAACTTCCCATTTTCTCTTGAAACCGGAAAAGGTTATGAGGGAGACATCAAAATACATGATTGCAAGACGCGACCCCAATTTCGACCCAAATTTCTAAGCGAACGGATTTTCGGCGGATATCTTGGAAGCAGGTGAAAGAGGCCGTGGACAATCTCAATAATCGTCCCAGAAAAATACGAGATTATCTTACACCAAATCAAATGTTCAACAATCAGTTTGTGCCGCTTATTGAGAAATAATTGCACTTACTTCTTGAATCCAAGGATAGTATCGATGGGAAGGCCAACTGAGGCATAAGCATCTCGGTGGGAAGTCGTTCCAGTTTGTCCACCAAGGAACGGGGCATTTAGAAAACCAGAATATCCCCCGACTCAATATTTGTGGGTTTACGTATTGCCACATTTACACTTGAGTGGTAGATTTGCCCAAGAGGCTTTTCGAGATTCGTGATCGTCACGAGGCAGTGCTGGTTCGAGTCAGATTTCTTGATCGTTTGAGGAGAATAGTGGGAACTATTGAACGAAAAAGATCGGGGAATCTGGCCAAATCCAGGGCAACCGCAGTAGATCACTCTCATCTGGGACAGCCTCCTAGATCCCGTTCAAAAAGGTAAGGAAGATGGCACAAAACCAAGAAAAGCGCGCCAGACTGAGTATCGATGTTCCATTGAAGGTCCGTCGCCACCTCAGGATGGTGGCTGCGCAGCGAGACATGTCCATACGCCAGTACGTCCTTGACGCTGTGCAGGAACGGCTTAGGGAAGATGTCCACCAGAAAAGAGAGGAAGAAGAAGTGCTTGCCCTGACAGCACAGGCGGACCCAGTTCTGGCAGAACTGTGGGAGAACGAACGGGATGCAGCCTATGACCAACTCTAAGTGTGGTGACGTCGTTCTGGTGCGATTCGTGTTCTCAGATGAAAGTGACGTGAAACGCAGACCGGCTCTGGTTGTCAGTACCGAACGGTACCACAAGGGAAGGCAGGAAATTATTGTGGCTGCCATTACCAGTAAAACCGTTCGACTCTTGATGGGTGATCACAAATTGCGGAGTTGGAAAGAAGCCGGATTATTGCACCCGTCAACAGTGACAGGGATTATCAGGACTGTTAAGAAAGAGATGATTTCCAGCCGGTTGGGTGCTGCCACATCAGCCGATTTACAAAAAGTACAACACAACCTGCGTGAAATTTTAGGCCTCTAAGGTAAAGCTGGGTCTCCCTCCTTCATATCTTTGATACACGTCAATCCAATCACTGATTACATCATATGAATGTGCCTCCCCGTTTGAAAGCCCATAGAAGGATGGGATTTCACGATGCCTGCTAACACGTATGAGAAAACTCCCCATTTTCTCATGAAACCGGAAAGGGTTATGAGGGAGATGTCCAAAGATATGATTGAAAGACGCGACACCAAATCCGACACCAAATCTATTCCGGCCATACAGACATAGTCCCTGTAGAAGCGGCAATGGCGCGAACTCAGAATTTTGAGGAATTTTTCCTTAATTTATGAAAATTCAATGGATGAAAATTTGGGAACCACTAATGTCCCAAAGTTTCTTTCCCCTTACTGATCCTAACCTGCCTAGACACAGGATATTTTTGTGGCTATAATTATAGCCACAAGCTAGGGAGGGAAATATGAAAATAGCCAGTGTGAAGGAAGTGAAAGATAACTTATCGCAGTTTCTCAAGAAAGCCGAGCAAGAGGATGTAGTCATCACAAAAAATGGCCGACCCACTGCCATCCTCCACCATCTCGGAGAAGACGAACTGGAGGATTATCTCCTGGAACATGATCTCAAGTTCAAGCGAAAAATCGAAA
>QIDY01000380.1 GCA_003228495.1 Nitrospirota bacterium | reverse complement strand
TCAGAGATTTCCAAAAATAAATTGGGACTGGTCCGAAAAAATTCTAACGTGCCCACATAGTCAGGCTTCCCGAAACTGTTTTGAACCATCAACTTCATACCAAACCCAATCCAAGCCTTCGCGGTTTCAAGCGGAATCGCTTGAGCAATGGCAGGACTCTCGCGAAAAAACTCATTTCCTAAAACATAATTCCACCCGGCCAATTCCATCCCCAATGAGGCCCATTGTTGGATCACGTCTAGGGAATGTTCTTGAGCCAACTGCGGCAGGACCTTCAACCACTCATAGGCACATTGCGGCGCAGAATCTAAGGGCCCATCTGCAAATTCCAATACCTCCGCCAGGAGCTTGTCTCTTGAGTGTGCCTCATCGAAAAGTCCAAGAATCGTTGGGCTCTCTTTGAAATATCGAAGGCCCAACGCGCCGGAGGCCTGCGCGAGCGTAATCCCAAGATCAAGCCAAGGAACGACGCTGGAGAGACACCCTCTTCGCGCAACCTCTCCTAATGCCGATACCGCCTCCCCTTGCACCTTATTAGAGATCTCCCTTAGTTCATCCATTAATTCCAAGACGGGGTTCTGATTTTGTGCTTCAGACAATTGGTCGAAAAGACACTGAGCAGTCGTTGCATCGAGTTGGTCGAATAAGAGCGCTTGAAGTCTCTGTGTGTGGGATTGTTGCGACATGACAAACTCTAATGAAGGTTTTTCTGATTAAGGATAGAAGAATTCTCCCTTAAGAACTTTTTTTGGAGATCCACCTAGCCTCAAAACATAAGGGTGGGCATTATAAAAGTGCCCTGTAGGCTTGTAAACCAACGCCCCATGAGGAGAAGGCCTTTCTCTATCGATCATGTTAGACCATCATCAGGTCGTCCGATAGGTTACGCCTATGACAAACGTCCACAATTCCCGAGCCTATAGAGGTAGACGATCCAGAATATCTTGAGCCGTCTTACCTTTAATCAAGACCCGCTTCTGTCTCGTACCCTTTCCCGATAGGATTTGGACTTCTTGTCGTAAGACACCAAAGTATCGTGCCAGAAATTGGCATAACTCCGTGTTGGCTTGCCCCTCAACCGGTGGCGCAGCAAGCCGAACTTTGATGGCATCGCCATGCAGGCCAACGATTTCGGTTTTAGAAGCTCGGGGCTGGCAGTGGATACGAAGTTCCACATTCCCATCCCCCTCTTTCACGCAAGATTCAAGGTTCACTCAACACTCCCTTCCATTTTCTTCATAAAACTTCCTCAATTTCTAGCAATAAAAAGGAATAGAGATTCAAGAGAATAAACAGATAACATTTGCCTTTAAATGTCAAAAAATACCGCAATTTCAACTATTTAATTAAATGCAACCCACTCTTGACAGGGCAAGGGCTTCATAGTAAACTAATTTAAAGTTGAGAACCATTATCATTATCGAATTACATACACAAACGCCACTCAACCATGTACATTTGCATCTGTAAAGGCATTCGGGAATCTGATGTGCAAGAATTAGGAAGAGCAGGGCTCACCTGTCCCAAAAAACTTGCCTCTTCCCTAGAACTGAACGATAAGAAAAATTGTTGCGGCCGGTGCATCAAAAATATAGACAAATTTGTTGCCCTAGCCGAAGAATTCTCATGCTCACAATCTCCGGTTCTGGGATAATCTCCCCTTTCTCACAAACGTTCAAACCCTTCCCTACATTAATCATCTTTTGAAAGTCCCATTCAAGGAATTTGAATGGGCAATATTTTTCCTAAGCCAACCATTCCTCCCTCAAAATCTGACATCCAGTGTCCCGATTCCATGCCACCGCATCCAACCACTCACTCCTACCAGAATGCTTAAAAATATCAGGACAGCATAATCCTCCCCCTTCATCTTTCCAGTTACATAAAAAGAGCGATGCGCCGTGGGGTGAAAGCCTTTTGACTCCAATGCCATGGCTAAGAGATTCGTTTGACGAAGGACATGGCCAATTAAGGGCACGACCAAGGGCACATACTTGCGAATTCGTTCCACTACGGTACCAGAAGAGACATCTAACCCTCGTGAACGTTGCGCTTGAATCACCCCGACTCCAGCCCCCAACAGAATCCCAACCCACCGGAAGGCCAGAGAAAATGCAAAACCGATTCGAGAAGGCAGACCTAATCGTTGAGAGGCCTGTGCTAGCTCTTCAATAGTCGTCGTGGAGAGCAACCACACGCCTCCCCATACCATGATAAGCAACCGAAGCCCCATTCCAAGACCAAATAAGCAACCTTCCCATGTCACTCCTACAATATGGAAAACTGGAACTGGAGTCTCTCCCTCCACAAAAAATGGCCATAAAATGATGCTGTAGGACACCAGCAAAGTCGCGAGAACCCACATCTTTTTGACGTTGACCCCTGCCTGAGCAACAGCTAATCCTCCTACTACAACTGCCAGGACACCAAGTAAATAACCTGGATGAGAAAAACATAAGGCCAAGATAAAGAAGCCCAGCACAGTCAACGCTTTGGTTCGCCCATCTAATCGATGCACCCAGGTGTTGTAGTTCAAATACAGAGAAACAGTCATAACAGCATTGGCTTCAAAGAAGCTTTGACTTCATTGACGGTTAACAAGGTATGGCCCCATCGTTGACTAAACCGGGCAATAGGAGGAATTTCTAACGAAGCCGTTCGAACGAGAGTTGAATCAAGAAAAATTTCCCGAGGCGATGCATCTGCCACAATCCGCCCTTCGTTTATTAAGAGGCATCTCTGAGCATACTCGGCTACCAATCTCATAGAATGCGTGATCATCACAATCGTATGGCCTTGCCGGTTTAACTCGCGAACCATCGCCATCATCCGATCGGTTTCTTGGGCATCAAGCCCTGTGGTCGGTTCATCAAAAATCAATACGGCTGGCCTCGTGGCAAGGACCGAAGCAACCGCAACCCGTTGCCGTTCCCCTTTTCGCAAAGAAAACGGATCTAAGGCATCGCTCTCCTCAACCGGCAATCCCACAGCCGCTAACGATTCCCGCACGCGAACGGCAATTTCTTCTTGTGAACATCCAAAATTTTTAGCACTAAAGGCGACTTCTTCCCAAACGGTATCTGCAAAGATTTGATGATCGGGATTTTGAAAGACCAGGCCTACTCGCTTCGCTAATTCGTTCATGGAGGTCGTGTGGGTATCCAAGCCATCAATCAGAATCCGACCTTGTGCCGGAGCTAAGAGTCCGTTCAGCAATCGTGCCAACGTGCTTTTCCCGGACCCATTCGCGCCCAACAAGGCCAGAAATTCTCCAGGGTAAATGGAAAAATTGATATCCTGCAGGACGGGTTGTTCCGCGTACTGAAAACTCACACCATCGATCTGAATAACCGGATCCGTTTGCACATGCGACGAGGAAGCTCGCCTCCCAAGCCGCACAGTATCATCAAACACATCTGCTGAAGGTTCGATCATGAGATGTAGTTGCTCCGCACACACCCAAGCTTCTTCAACCGTGAGCGGTAAAGGATCGCACCCAAGATCCTCAAAACATTCCGTCAAAGCCAGAGGGCGAATTCCTCGCTGCCGCAACAGATTCGGATCACGCAGTAACAGGTCGGGCGATCCTTGCCATACCAACTTACCCTCATCGAGCAAGATCACACGATCAGCTAATTGAAGATCGTCATGATCTTGCTCCGTCATCAACAAACTCAT
>QIDY01000317.1 GCA_003228495.1 Nitrospirota bacterium | reverse complement strand
TTTCAGAAGGCGACTCCCAAGGCCAAGCCTTAACCACCCGGCAAAAAGAAATTCTCCGCTTGGTAGCTCAAGGCTGCACGAATCGGGAGATTGGGCAACGGTTAGCTATTAGTGTACGGACCGTGGAAGTCCATCGCTTTAACCTCATGCGCCGCTTACGCGTACGAAACGTCGCTCAACTCCTCCGCCAAGCTATCGCGCTGAAGATTATTCCTAAGGGGCCTTCACTCACCAAAGTCTAACCGTAAATCCTTTCTGTATTTTAGAAGATCTATCAGTCCATCTCCCGAAGTTTCCCTCGACATGCCATCGACATGCCATCAAGGACGGATATCCCTTTCGCTGTAAGCATTTTGAAACTTCCCGTTCCAGCCTCGTAAAGACCCCAACACCCTCCTCCACCAGGACCGTTCCGATCTGAACCGCCGCGGCTCCACATAGGACGTGCTCAAAAATATCGGTGCCATTTTCGACGCCACCGGTGCCAATAATCGGAATTCGATCTCCCCAGATCTTCCAAAACGCTCGAACGTTGGCCAAAGCCACCGGTTTAATGATTCGCCCACCAAGCCCACCAAATCCTCCCTTAGGCTTGATCACCACTCGTTCCTGTTCAGGATCCACCACCAAGGTATTGCCCACGGAATTAATCACCGTGACAAACGCGACGCCAATCCGTTGCAAAACATCCGCGATTTTTTGATGGTGAATGGGATCAAAGTACGGAGGCAGCTTGATTCCAAAGGGAATGGTGAGAATGTTTTGAATTGCCCGCAGCAGCCGTTCGGTTTCTTCAAAGTCATAGCCAATCTGCGGTTTACCGGGAATGTTAGGGCAGGACAAATTCACTTCGATTAAATCAGGGCCGGCTGCATTCAAGGCTTTCGCACCCTCCAAAAAATCATCGGGCTGCAAGCCTGCCAAACTTGCGACCACCGGCTTCTCAAATCGCTTGAGATCCGGGATGAGTTTGGCGTAAGCTGGAAAGCCAAGATTCGGCAGGCCCATAGAATTAATAGAGCCCCCGTCAATCGCCACATACCGTGGATGGGGATTACCTTCACGCGCCAGCGGGGTCATCGATTTCGTGACAATGGCGCCGGCATCCGACCCACCTAAAGCTTCCAATTCAGCCTGAGTTACACACAAGGCCCCTGAGGCGTTCATAAGCCCCACACGAAATGTCACACCTGCAATACTCGTTGAAAGATCCATCAGATTTTACTCCAACTGTCCGTCTCGAATGGTCAGGACACGATCTGCCACCTGTGCCGCGCTCAACGAATGGGTGGCCAACAGCACCGTTTGTCCAAATTCTTTGGCACATTGCCGAAGCAACGACACAATGATCTCCCCGGTCGACCTATCCAAATTCCCTGTGGGTTCATCAGCGACGATCAATCGCGGACGATGCACAAAAGCCCGGGCAATAGCCACCCGCTGTTGCTCACCACCCGACAACTCATGAGAACGATGTCCGAGCCGATGGCTCATCCCCACTTTTTCAAGCATCTCCATCGTCTGCGCGCGAACGGAGGTGGAAGATTCCCCTCGCAAACGTAGGGGCAACGCCACATTTTCTTCGATGGTCAATCCAGGGATGAGATGAAACGCCTGAAACACCATCCCGATTGTTTCCCGCCGCCAGCGCGTCCATTCACGATCACCAAACGCCAAACATGACCGTCCATCCAGTAACATATCACCGGAAGTCACCCAATCCAGCCCAGCCACCAAATGCAAGAGCGTGCTTTTTCCGCTACCGCTAGGCCCCATCAGCGCACAAAATTGGCCTTGCGGAATATCCACACAAAGATCGCGCAAGGCAACCACCGGCATAGCGCTCCGCCGGTATTCCTTAAACACATGTTGAAATTGAATCATGCCGGAGATTTCCCCAAAACAGCCTTGGGAGCAATGCAAGGAGCAAGACAGCTACAGCATTCTTCGTATATCATACTCTAGCCTGCGTGACCAAGGAGGGGATACTCGGGCGTCATAGCTTCAATTCGGCTCCAGCAGATTGAGATC
The DNA here is from genome assembly GCA_003228495.1 of Nitrospirota bacterium. Taxonomy (GTDB): domain Bacteria; phylum Nitrospirota; class Nitrospiria; order Nitrospirales; family UBA8639; genus Nitrospira_E. Next base: position 1,965 of record QIDY01000317.1, on the reverse strand, counting down.
GCGACAATGACACAGTTTTCCTCCCCTCCGTCCTTTCTTCGTAAATTTCTCCACGTCGTCTTCCCGACTCTGTGTGGGAGTTGTCAGACTCCCTTGTGGGACGATCCTGTTCCATTTTTTTGCCAAGCCTGTTGGAACACCCTAGAACCTATTCCATCTCCTGTATGCCCACGCTGTGGTCGCCCTTTTGCATCGCCCATCTCGTTAGACCATAGCCCGACTCACGAGTGCGGATCGTGCCGAAAACGCCCACCGGCCTTTTCGCAAGCTTGGAGTCTCTTTCCCTACCAATCCCCGCTCAAGGAAGCCATCGCCTCGTTCAAATATCGCGGGCGACGTTCACTGACCACTTACCTTATCCAGGCTATGGTGCCGGCCTTGCCGATCCTGCCCGTCATAGATGTGCTCATGCCTGTCCCCTTGCATCCCCAACGGTTGCGGGAACGTGAATACAACCAATCGCTGTTGCTCGCGCATAGACTCAGCCAACATCTCCAGATCCCCCTGCTACTATCCTGTCTCCTCAGAATCCGGCCCACGGTGCCACAAACGTCCTTATCGAAAAACGAACGCCTCACCAATCTTCGCCGGGCCTTCGCCGTGGACGATGCCTCCCGAATCACAGGCAAACGCATCCTGTTGATCGACGATGTCTTCACTACCGGCACAACCCTTCATGAATGCGCCAAAACCCTTCGAAAAGCAGGCTCAGGACCGGTCTATGGCTTGACGCTCGCCCGGATGCTCTAACACACCACTTACCTCTTTCCAAATCTGCCGTTTTGCGGTATATACGTTTCACATCTTGAGAGCAGGAGACTTTACCCCATGCCAATTTATGAATACCGTTGTGAAGACTGTGGCAAACGCAACACCTATTTAATTCTTCAGGGTAAATCCCCCGCGCTGTCCTGCAAGCATTGCAAGGGCAAACAACTAGAACGCATCATGTCTCGTTTTGCGGCACCGAAATCTGAAGAAGCCCGCATGGAAGCAATGGCCGATCCCAGCAATTTCGGAGACGTAGATGAGAACGATCCCAAGAGCATGGCCCGTTTCATGAAAAAGATGGGCAAGGAAATGGGCGAGGACTTTGGCGAAGATTTCGACGAAGCCATGGAGTCGATGGGAGAGGGAAGCCAGGAAGAAGACAGCATGAGTATTCCCGATATGGATTAAGGAAATCGCAAAAAATATTGTGCAGCATAAGGAGAGAAAGAACGGCCCTACACTCTTTCTTTCAAAAATTTTCCCGCTACATCACTCCACATACTACAGACAGTGCTGTTCTGAAAAGGAACACCCAAGACAAACGACTTGACTTTTCTCCATCTTTGGGTAAGCTACACTCAACTTCTACACACAACCCAACTAGAAAAATTTGCACCAACCATGAGCATGTTTGCCGGACAATACTACTGTAAGATTGACGAAAAAGGACGCTTCGTGGTGCCCACTCATATCCGGGAAGACATCGAGGCCAACGGCAATAGTCTCATGTTCTTGAAAAGCCAAGATCTTCCGGTCTTGGCCTACACCAAACCGGAATGGGAAAACCGCCTCCAAGAAGCCAAAGACACACTCGATGAAGACCAACGCCGGCTCTTCATGTATCACATGGTCTCGGAAGCCACCCCATCGGAAATGGACCGCGCCGGACGTATCCTCATTCCCAGCCGGTTACGCAAACTCATCCCCGTGGATGATGATCAAGAAGTCGTCATCGTTGGCATGTTCCATCGTTTAGAAGTCTGGAACCCCTCGGAATGGCGGCTCTATGCTCGAAAGAACGAAGAAGCCTACGAACAGAACCTGGGTAAAATCCAGGGTATTCTGTAAGACAAACCCACTCTCCATTCCACGCGACCGGTTAGACACCGTTCTACATTGAACCGAGCACAGATTTGAGACCTATCCGCATTCCAACCCTTCCCTCATCCAAGCAAGCCAGAGGGAAAGGCGTTC
>QIDY01000318.1 GCA_003228495.1 Nitrospirota bacterium | reverse complement strand
TGTACTACATCTTGGCGTTGATTCCAAAAAATATACGTCGACCGGGGCGAGAATATCCCCGAATGGCTTCATAGTTTGAGTCAAAGATGTTTTCTACCATCACAAAGGGTTTGACGCCTTTCCACACCTCATAGGCAATTTTCCCATTGACCAGAAAACGGCCTTGGACCTTGACCACCTCGTTGGTATCAAATTCGTTAGGATCTCCAGATAACGCTTTGGTATCGTAGAAATCGCTCTGATAAGAACCTTGGACATATCCACTGAAACCCCAAGGCGATTCGTAGTTGGCCAGCATGGTCACCTGGTGTTTCGGTCTTTCGAGGAGAGCAGCATTGTCGTCGAGAGGAGGGGCTCCGCGGCCGGCGTCCAACGACCTTCCCCTTCCCTTGCTGTCGGTATTGACATACGTATACCCCAGCCTGGTGGAAAATTCGTCATTCCAGTTCAGAGTAAGGAGCAAATCAGTCCCGATTGTTGTAAAAGAGTCGGTATTATCGAATTCAACCGTTGAGTTGACGAATGGGGAGACGGGAATCGGTGAAGAACGGTCTTGAAGCTCGATTATGTCATTTGCATCGTTGTAGAAAAACGTCGCCTCAACTTCAACCCGTTTATTCCAGAGAAGCTGCGTAACACCAGCCTCAAGAGAAAGAATTTTCTCGGGGCCGACGTCAAGGTTCCCGGCCCGAAAGCCATACACATTTTGCATGGTCGGCAAATTGCTTCGTCTGGCGATGGTGGTATGGAGCCTAGTCTCAGGCCAGGGCTTGTAGATTACAGACCCGTTTGGACTGAAGGCAGAGATCATCTTCGATTTGTCGGTTCTGTCAAAATGTGAATTGAGGGTGAATAGGGCATCCCAATTTAACCCGGCAGAAAGCATTAAATTCTCCAGGAGGAAATAGTCTGCCTGTGTGAACAAATCGAGCGTTAACGTCTCGTATTTTTCATGTGGGCTAAGGGAATCCCTCTGTCTTTTGACATAGTCCCATCGCACAAATGTGCCGGCTTTGACGGTTGCGTCATCCATCGGTTTCACCGTCGCTTGAAGATTTGATCCCAGGAGGAAATTATCAAAGACACTCACTTCTTCTGCACCGGTGAAGCGGTTGGTGGCCACAGAGGAGAAGGTCTCATCGTCATAAGAAGTCAAATCGTTGTCGAATTTGTCAAAATACACCTTCCCTTTGAAAAGGGTCGAGTCAGAGACTCTGGTTTCCCCTGTGAGATCCATAAAATAGCGTTGCCAGTCGGTGAAACGACCAAATTCAGGTTGGAAGGCCTTGTATCCCATAGTGGGCGGGGGGATACCGAATTTCGATTGGTAATACCCGCCTAGGAAAGCAATCTTATCGTCCTCGTTGAAGTCGTATCCTAGATTAAGGGACATGTTGTATTTTTCATAGTCACTCTGGAGCCGAAAGTCATCATCTTGTTGTAAGAGAGTGGATGTGAAGTCATCGGATAATGGAAAACCATTGGTTTTTCGAATGCTTCCCGCGACGAAATACCGAAGTTTGTTTTTTTGGCCGCCATGCGATAATTGATAGTCCTGGGAATTATACTTTTCGTAGGAGACCGTGGCTTCCGTGGTCGTCTTGGGAGTCCCTTGTTTCGTAATAATGTTAATCACACCCCCCATGGTGTTCGGTCCGAAGGGAGCAGAGGCCGCGCCTTTGACGATTTTTATTTTGGCCACGTTGTCAATGGGAAGATTAAATAAATCGACTGTCCCAAGGAACGGTTCAAGGACCGGTCTTCCGTCGATGAACACCGAGTAGGTTTTGTCGTTACTCGATAACCCTTGTCGGCGTGCAATCCCTCTGATGATGATGGATCCTTCATTTTGCAGCCCACCCTGGCCATATATGACGCCGGGGACAAACCGGAGCGCTTCGCCCACGTTTCGGGCATTTTGGGCCAAGATATCCTTGGCAGTGACTTCATAGATTCGGGAGAGGGGGCCGAATCGCTCGCGATGAGACGGAACCAATTCCCCCATCTCAAACATCGTCGGAGTCTCTTCGCGTAACAACTCAAAGGTATCTTTGGCACCGGTAGTGACCGAATATTTGGCACTAGACCCGATTTCAGGAAAAAGCATCACTAAGCTTAGCACCCAAGAAAGGGCTATGCCTCTCTTAAGCCATTTGCCGCTCAATACCTTCATTATGTTTCTAACCCTTTAGAAACAAAATCGCCTTTTGGGTATGCGTAAACCCAAAAGGCAGTTACCGGGCTCGTGAAATGAACGTCTGTGGTTAGAAGCTACCCCATGTCAATCTTCACAGTATCCTAGTTTGTTAGGGCTCCATTTCATAAATCTTATGATCTTATGTAGTCACTGCACAACTCTGCATGGTCATTCCTACCGATGTCATCTCGAACGAATGTGAGAAGTCTTTGATCAAGCCATGAGAGGAATGAGTCGAGAAGCATTGCTTCCCGTCCTTTCACTCCCATTTGATCTGGTACTCAGCGTGACTTTTCCCAAATAAGATAAACGGTCAGAAGTCCAAGCAGGCCCGTGCTGCTCCCGATGAATAATACGGTCCAATCCATGATTTCAGCCTCCTTCTCCTTGTACGTCTGTCATGCTATTCATGAAATGTGCTCATCAATACGTATGATAGCAACCCTTATACCGTTTGGATCCCATCAAAGGCATGGCACCAGTGTTTCGGCTAAATGATTGTTTTTATAAGTAAAAGGTGAAGGGTGAGGAAATGAGGTGAGGGCATTCTCTACTGAGCTTGGGCCGCCCAGATATCTGAATGGATACACAGGTGTATCTATTTAGATAATTCATGCTCCCTTACAAAACTTGTCTGGACTCTTAGCTAGGCCCAAAAAACGGTGGGGACGTAAGGTGGAGTGCATTCAGGAGGAGGATATCGGTTGTCGAGAAGAAATATCTCGAATAAACCCCGAATAAGAAGGATCTTGCTCGGTCGTCCAGGAATTGAGAGAAAGTTCAATGGGGAATTCTTCACCATTCTTTCTTAATCCATAGAGGGTGACGGTTTTTCCCATGACTCGTGTTTCGCCGGTAGACTTGAAGCGGGCCAATCCCTGAGTATGCGCCTCGCGATATCGTTCAGGCATAATGACGGTCAGTAACTTTCCAGATATTTCTTCTTTGGTATACCCGAACATTCTTTCTGCAGCTTGGTTCCAGTCCATGATGCGCCCGGTATGATCGGCGAGCACGATGGCATCGGTGGCGGTGTGAAAGACGGCTTGGAATCGAATTTCGCTTTCCATTAACGCCTGGTTTGCACGTTCCATGTTTTTTGCCAATGTTTGCACTCTTAACGCTTGACGAATCGTCTTTTTAATTTCCGATTGATTGATGGGCTTGCGAAGATAGGCAAAGGCCCCCTGTTCCTCAAGAGGCCCTGTCACGGAGTCCAGAGTCGTAAACCCGGTGAGAATAATGATAGGGAGTCCTGGATGTAATTGTGTCATGTTTTCCAGAACCAACAAACCATCCATATCTGGAAGGCGAATGTCCAAGAAAACGGCATCATAGGTGTGGTGGTTCATGCGTTCTAAGGCCGCCTTTCCAGTCGAGGCGACTTCAATCTGATGCCCTTCAGATTCGAGAAGATCCGTTAAGGTGAGAGCGATATCCGGTTCGTCCTCAACAAGGAGAATGGTTGTCGAGGAAGTTGGTGAGGAAA
>QIDY01000004.1 GCA_003228495.1 Nitrospirota bacterium | reverse complement strand
TTTTTGACGACCAATAGACAAATAACTGAAATAAAAGAGGGACTCGATTGGTTGGGCCAGGAGGCAACATATGAGCGCCAAATTCTAGACGAACTCTCCGCTGTGGCCAAGAAAAAAGCCGTGCAATGGGCCTCAACTCCATCAATTTGGCCTACAAAAGGATCGCTGACTTCACGGTTTGGACCAAGAGTATCCCCCTTTACTGGAAAAAAGGCGTTACATGCGGGGGTTGATGTTGGCGCGCGTACCGGCACCGAGGTTCGAGCCCCAGCGTCAGGAAAAGTAGTGGTGGCAGCATATGACAGTCGAATGGGTAAATTTATTCGCATTGACCATGGATTTGATATTGAGACCACATATGGGCACTTATCAAAAATTCATGTGAAATATGGTGATCGAGTGCATCGAGGCGATCTCATTGGGCTGGTTGGCAGCACGGGGAAATTCTCAACTGGGCCGCATCTTCATTATCAAGTGGCAGTGAACGATAAGGTCGTCGACCCCCTCCACTATATCCTTGACTAGGTGCCCTGCCTTGTGAAGCAAGAGTGGGCAGGTATTTTCCTTATCTGGTCTTCTTCTTCTTCTGATTTGATTCTTTCCGATTTTTAGACATCCAAGTCCTCTGGGACAAAAGACCTAAATCCATAGAAGGCCCCATGGGTCTTCTTTTTGGTGCAGTGGGCCTTCTTTTGGGTTGAATTGTCGATCAACATCACCTAGATTATTACCTGGAAAAATTGATACAGTCTAATTTCTCTGTTAGCGTATTCAAAAGAAGGGATTCTTCAATAATTACAACCAAGTTAAAGATAAGGTTTTCTGACTAAAGAACGACTGCTTTTCGAACCATGATATTTAACCAAGGAGGAGAAGGAGGAGACAGATTATGAGTCTCGATTACGTGAAATTTACCCCGGGCTTTGGAAAATTTATGCCCAAAGAATATCGCGATATGGTGGAGGCTGGTCCATTTGGCAAAAAGACGACGGTGTCCCAAGTTGGCACATTTAAAGAAATTTTGGAAGAACATCCCATGTGTGCGGGATGCGCGATGACGCTGTTTATTCGCTTAGCGATAATTGCCTTTCCCAATCCGGAAGACACCATTACTGTGGGAACGGCAGGTTGCGGCCGGTTGGCAATTTCCCAAGCGGCCATTCCCTTTGTCTATGGGAACTATGGGGATCAAAATGGGGTAGCGAGTGGGTTATCTCGTGGACTTCGGTTACGGTTTGGCGATCGTCCCAAAGATGTCGTGGTAATGGCCGGAGATGGGGGAATGGCAGACATTGGCTTTGCTCAAACCTTGCATTCCTGGTTTCGAAAAGAAAAGTTTACGACCATCATGTTAGACAACGAAGTGTACGGAAATACAGGTGGTCAAGAGAGTGGAATGACGAATAAAGGGCAAGTACTCAAGATGGCCCCACTTGGGAAAAAGTTTGAAAAAATGGATATGTTAGGAATGGCCAAGGTGGCGGGATGTGCATATGTGGCGACGGTGGTTCCCAATAATCCTCGGAGAGTAGAAAGTGTCATCAAGAAAGCGGTATTGATTGCAAGAGAAGTGGGGCCAACCTATATCCAGGCCTATACCTCCTGTAACATCGAATATGCGATCCCGACAGATCAAGTATTGCAAGATTGTAAGGATGTTGAAAATGATCGTTATAAATTCACTGAGTATCTTACAGACGAAGCGAAGGAACACTTGGCTACACTCTATGGGTATAAAGAATATCTTCCGAAACCTGCAGCGGCGTTAACAAAAGGGTAATTTTTTGGCCTAACTGGCGTGGGTTGTCTTGGAACTTTAGAGATGATGATGGAGGTTGAGTATGGCTATTCGTTTTAACATACGCATGGCGGGTCTTGGGGGTCAGGGTGTCGTGACTGCCTCACATATTTTTAGCACAGCGGTTATTAATGCAGGTGGGGAAAGCACCATCGTTCCCTTCTATGGATCTGAAAAGAGAATGGCTCCCGTAGAAAGTTATGTGCGTGTCTCGAATGAGCCAATTTATGAAATTGGGGAGATTACCTTCCCCCATATCCTCATGATTTTTCATCCGCAGTGCATCACCCATGGAAAGAGTTACACGAATCCTTTTTATTTTGGGTTAAAACAAGATGGAGTCGTTCTTATCAATAGCAATACACCAATGACACTTGAGCCGGATCAAACGGCGGAATTAAAGGACTTAAATGCGAGAATTTATTACCTCCCGGCGACAAAAATGTCGCTAGAGGTGGCGGGAATAGATCTGGCCACGAATATGGCCATGGTTGGGGCAGTTGGGGCTATCACGGGTCTTTCAGATTTAGAGGCCATGGGCACGGCGGTGAAAGATCGATTCCTAGGAAAAGGTTTTGTGGTGTCAGGTGGGACTGCTGCACTCGATAGCGTCGTGGAAAGAAAGTTCAAGAAAAAAGCAGAGCTGATTGAAAAAAACTTAGCAGTGGTCAAGGCTGCGTGGGATTATTGTGTTGAACATGGTTGGGCGAAGGCGAAAGATTCAACCGCTGCAGGGGCAACTGCGTAGTGTTCATATTGTGAAAGGGGACTGTCAATGTACTTAGTTGCGAATATAGATCAGGAAATATGTGCCGCAACTAGCTGTAAGTTGTGTACACAGTATTGTCCGGAAGCCAATACGATTCAATATGATACAGAGTTAGGAAAAGATAAGGGTTTTAAGTATGGTTCAGCCTATGTCGCCGTGGATCGTTGTAAAGGTTGTGCCCAATGTGTGTGGGTGTGCGATAACATGGCAAAACATAAAGCCATTAAGATGGAAATGATTGATCAAATCGGGGATCAGGCACTCACCGAAAATATTTCATACCATGGAAAAACTACTCAAGCCGTTTTAGCAAGTCCGTGGAAGTCCTAAACTCGATCACTTCCTTAGCTGATTTCGTATTTAATTTGAATCGGAGTCTCACGTGGAATTAACGAAAGAACTAGAAGAAGCAATCGTGGCTCCAGGGCCACAAGGTTTCCATCCACCATCGGCTGCGGAACTTGGCGTCCTGACGCCGGACGAAGGGTATGGTCTGAAATTTGGGCATGTTGTTGAGGAAGAGCGGGCAATGGAAGCCATGGCGCATACGATGTTCACAAGAAAAAATGCGACCATTTTTCCCGGACCAATGGTGTTATGGGCCTGGAATGACCATGCGGCGGATAAGGCGAAAGCGGTCTTGGAATTGGCTGCCCAAATTCCTGACGTATTGATCATTCCAATGCCAGACTACAGACCAAAGTATCCAAAAGTTGAGCCTGAAGAAGTCATCAACCCGAATCATCCCAATCTTACGATATGGGGGAATAAGATTGAAGTCTGTATTTTTATTGGGGTGCATTGCCATTATGCCAATCTAACTCTCAAAATGATTCGGGCCGGAACCAATTGCTGGACTTCGGCTATTTGTGCGGAACAAGGTCATGAAGATGCCATGTTCACGGTTCGAGATTCTGATGCGACAAAAATTAGACGAGTAGCAGCCATCTTTAAGCGGGTTCGCGAAGAGATGGGTATTAAATTGCCAGAAAACGGATCGAATGTGCGTTTTACCGGACTGCAATCCAGAGTTCATGATGGCAAAACAAACACCAATCCGTTAGATTTCACGATTGAAACGCCAGGTGATGGGAATGCGGCTGCGTTTGGGCATAAAGCTGAACACATGCAAAAAGAAGCATAAGTGTATGTTGGCATTTTACTTTAGCAATGGGGGAATGAAGCCATGAGTGAAGGTTTAGAAGCAGAAGTCAAAACCAATCCCCAAGGTGATCCAATTACCAGTGCTCCTGCGGCACCTTCTACCACTTCTACCAATGGTGGAAGAAAAGACCCACATGGGGATGCCAAACGACAGGTGGAAGTTTCCCCGGACTATATGTTTTTTGAGGCTCCTCGTGAACGGGAATTTATTACGGGAAGTGAATGTGCCAAAGAAGCGGTGAGACGATCAAATGTCGATTTATCCGTGGCCTATCCCATTACCCCGCAAAGTGAAACACTGCAATTAATTGGGGTCTTGTATGGGGAAGGGTATGTGAAGGAATTCTATCGAGGCGAAGAAGAATATGGCGTCATGTCGGCCATTGCCGGAGCTTCCCGTGCAGGTGTCCGTTGTTTTACGGCAACAGCTGGTCCGGGAACATTGCGAGGCCTTGAGCCCATCGTCTCATGGTCTGGTCACCGTCTTCCTGCCGTTTGCATGTTTACATGCCGAGTCGTCAATGCTCCGCTGGCTATACAACCGGATAATGTTGAAATTGCCTATCTTTTGCAAAGCGGAATGATCGTATTTCATGCTGAAAATCAGCAGGATTTGTTTGATTTCATCATGAAGGCGTTTGTTATCAGTGAAAAAAATGATGTGACGCTTCCGGTCGGTGTCTGCTGTGATGGTTTTTTTGTGACTCATGCCAGAGGGTATTGTTCAATGCCGGATAAGGGATTCAAGTTACCAGGCCGGGATCCTTACCGGGGGTCTGTGCCAGTTTTAGATGCTCAGCTCGATTGTCTCGTGATGCTCCAGTTCAAAAATCTAATTTTATGGCCTACAACATTCACGCGGTGTGGCAGCAGGAAGTATGGGCTGGCGTTGAACGGTCAAGGAAATATATTGAGAAATATATGGATGGACTGTTAGAAGCTCAGGATGTGGACGGAGCAGATGTTCTCCTTATTGCTTCGGGAAGTGCAGCGGCCCAATCCCGCGAAGCAGTCCGCCAATGTAAGGAAAGAGGCATTAAGGCGGGATTGATCAAGATTCGTTCCTTGCGACCTTTCCCAACAAACGAACTGAGGAAGCTTTGTGCTAAAGCCAAGCTTATTGTCATTCCCGAGTTTAATTATGTCGGATGGTTGGCCAAAGATGTGGCTACGGCAATTTATGGGTTCTCCAAGGCAAAAATTGTGGCTGGTCCACATGTCTACGGGGGAATGTCCATGCCAGTTGAAATGATTACGGATGAAGTGGAATGTGGTCTGACTGGTAAAAAGTCCAATACTGTTCCTCCTTCAGCAATTATGGGAGCGGCAGATCCGGCGGCTGTGGCAGAATTTATGAAAAGTATATAACTCAATTGTCCGCCAATTGAGTAAATTGACAAGCCCGTCCCAAAGAAATTGGGGCGGGCTTTTCTGTATCATTTTCGAATTCCCAACATGACATGTCTTCTGTGCAACCAAGACGAATTCTCGTAACAAACGATGACGGCATTAATGCGCCGGGCGTCCGTGCCCTGGCAAAAGCCCTGGCAGCTTTGGGAGAAGTGTGGGTGGTGGCTCCGGAAAAAATGCAAAATGCGGTGGGACGAGCCATGACCTTGCATAAACCCTTGCGTCTTCGGCAAATGCGCGCACGGTGGTTTGCCGTTAATGGCACTCCAGCGGATTGTGTGACTTTAGCCATCTGTCATCTCTTAGAGTCAGACCTGCCCCAGTTGGTGGTCTCCGGGATTAATAAGGGATGGAATTTAGGAGATGACGTCACGAATTCTGGTACGGTCGCGGGAGCATTGGAAGGCATGCTCCATGGGATTCCGGCCATGGCGATTTCCCTGGATGATTGTCCCAAGGCCTCCTATGCCGTAGCTGGGGATTATGCGGTCCAGTTAGCTGCGAAAATGCTGAAATCCGGCCTACTCGAAGAGACGATTCTTAATGTGAATGTTCCAGCCTCGAACAAAGAGAACATAGCCGGAATTCAGTTCACCAGTTTGAGCCACCGTCGATATCATAAACCGGTCATAGAAAAAATTGATCCAAGGGGCGGGTCGTATTTTTGGATTGCTGGGGAACGACATTCATGGGCTCGAAAAACGCCGTCCGATCATGAGGCCGTGGAAAAGAATATGGTTTCCGTCACCCCGCTGCATTTAGATTTAACCGATTACGATGCCCTCAAAAGGCTAAAGAA
>QIDY01000109.1 GCA_003228495.1 Nitrospirota bacterium | reverse complement strand
GCGGCCAACGGTAGTAAGTCCGTTTTGTCCCACCCCTGCTCCCGTTCCTTTGCAAGTCTCAAAAACCAGGCATAGCCATAGGGTAATTCATGATCCAGTTCCCCTTTTTGGAGAGACCCTCCTTCCGCATCCAGACAATCAGTCGTAAGAGCCGCATCGACAATCTCGGCCCAACGGCTTTGTCCGGTGAGTCGTGCCGCTATTAACAACGCATACGCGCCATGAACACTCGAATGCCAATCGATACACCCACAGAACGCGGGATGCTTCGTGTCTCGTCGAGTGAAACCTTGTTCCACGGTTTCTGTAAGCACCCTAAGGTAATCCATACGAAACGTACAGAAGGTATCCCACGAACAAGAACTGTTTCCGGTTTTTTGCTTTCCTTTCAAAAAGACATGCTCCTTACTCCTCCCTGTCGGTGACATATCGGGTAGTTACCACTCGATTATAGAGTAACAAAACAAGGTCTTTAATCGTTCACGCAAAGAATTGACAACATCATGTATTGCGACTAGGCTGCATGAATGGTCAATCGAACGGCATCCCCTCAATCCCATCAAACATACAACATCGATCGACTCAAACTCGTTGAGACCATAGTGCCTCAATTGGAAAAAGAACACGATCTCGCATTTGCCTACCTCTATGGTTCCGCCGTAGAGCAGCAAACAGTACATGATATCGATATCGGCCTATATTATGAATCCACCGACTCCCTCCCAACCAGTGACCAGATGCTCACCCTGGCCCATCAACTGAGTTCGGCATTACATATTCCGGTTGACATTCGCGTTCTCAACCAGGCTCCTCTTTCCTTTTTGTTCCATGCGTTGCATGGGCAACTTCTCGCGTGCCAACACCCTGACCTGCACGCCACAATCCTGGAACGGACAGCTCGTGAATACCTCGATATAGCCCCGCTTCTCCGACAAAGTACGAAAGATACCTTTCTTGCATGACGCTCAATGCTGACCTCATCCGATCCCGATGCACCGAAATTGACGAGTCGTTAACTCGCCTTGAACAACTTCAACACCTCACCAAAGACCAATTCCTCAGCAATCAAGATACCTTAGATATTTCATGTTACCGGTTACTTATTGCGATTGAAGCCGCCCTTGCACTCTGCTTCCACGTCTCCGCAAAACGATTAAAAAAAACACCAGAAGAATATGCGGGATGTTTCAGTTTATTACACGAGGCAGACATCATCTCCGCAGATTTATGTGAACGTCTACAAAAAATGGCTAGATTTCGCAATCTGTTGATCCATGTGTATTGGAAGATCGACTACGAACAAATCTATGAGATCATTCATACACGGCTAAAGGATCTTCGAGACTTTTCCAGTGTGATCATTCAATTATTGTAAACAACCAACTCAACAAGTATGAATTTTGATCCAGCGATTGCGGCGCAACAGGCCCTTCAGCAAGCGAAAGAATGCAGCGAGTTAGGAAAATTCGCGGAAGACATTCTTGAAACCGAAGAAATATTCTCCACGGATCAAGGACCAGAAGCCAAAGCGGCTTATGAAACCCTTCAAGAATTTGGTGAGCAATTGCCCCAGGCTAAATGGTTTCAAGAGTTTCTGATTTATATTACCTGGCAGCAGGTGACGGAAGGTCCGTTAGCTCGATATTTTCAACAGGGATTAGATGCCTCCGACCGGTTTCTGGAACAGTTTTGCAAGGAAATCGAAGGAACGCCAACCCGTCAACACATTCTGGCTATTCGAGAATCCTTTCAAGGGGGATTAGGGATCGAAACTCAAGACGCCATTCCCGAGCATGAAGAAGATGCCTTTCAAGGTGGCGATTAAGAAGTACCAGCATATACAAACCCTTTACGTCCTCCTCCGAGATACACGATGAATGATTCACTTTCTCCAAAAAACATCATGCAACTCGGCATGGCCTTTTGGGGTTCGAAAACCCTCCTCAGTGCTGTTGAGTTAGGAATCTTTACCGAACTCGCTCGCCAACCGCTCAATGCTGACACGTTACAAGCCCGAGTAGGCTTGCACCCCCGTAGTGCCCGTGATTTTTTTGATGCGCTCGTCGCCTTAGAAATGCTGGAGCGTGAAAATGGGCAGTATGCGAACACTCCTGAATCCGATTTTTTTCTAGACAAAGCTAAGCCTTCCTATATCGGCGGGTTTTTAGAAATGGCAAATGTCAGGCTCTACCGGTTTTGGGGATCGCTCACGGAAGGGCTCAAGACCGGACTCCCTCAAAATGAAGCCAAGGAAGGGGGAGATTTTTTTGGAACACTCTACGCCGATAAGACCAGGCTCAAAGGATTTCTCCAATCCATGACCGGATTGAGTATGGGGACAAGTAAGGCGATTGCCAAACAATTTCCCTGGGACCAGTACCAGACATTTGTTGACATTGGATGCGCCCAAGGGGGCCTCGTCACTCAAGTCGCCTTGGCACATCCCCACATTAAAGGGGGAGGCTTCGATCTCCCTGTGACCGGCCAGATTTTTGAGGAATATATTGATTCGTTTGGCCTTAGTGATCGAGTACATTTTATTCCAGGAAATTTCTTCCAAGATCCCTTGCCCAAAGCCGATGTGCTATCCATGGGACACATACTTCATGACTGGAATCTTGAGGAGAAAAAACTCTTGATTACCAAAGCCTACGATGCGTTGCCTATAGGTGGAGCTTTCATTATCTTCGAATCGTTGATTGATGACGAACGTCGGTCTAATGCATTTGGATTACTCATGAGCTTGAATATGCTCATCGAATTATCCGGAGGGTTTGACTACACAGGAGCCGACTGTGCAGCTTGGCTCAAGAAAGCCGGATTTCGTGAAACCCGCGTGGAACATCTTGTTGGCCCGGACTCCATGGTCATTGGCATCAAATAATTCCCAGCACGAAAGAAGTACCGAAGAAGCATCAAAACAATCCAATCGTCAAAGCCGATCGGTGCCAATGGCAGTCAAATTCAGTCGCATTGAAAAGCGTAGACTGTATACGAGAATGCGTTTGCCGCTAAGGAAACCGCAGGATTTCATTTCATTCATCATTCCTGCACCCCGAATACATTCACCCGTTTCACTATAGTCTAAGGAGAAAAGCCATCATGCAACAGACATCCAAAGTGCTTCTGACACTTCCCATACTTCTCATGCTTTTCCTCGGTACCGGGCATACAGACCCTCGGACAGAGAATGTGCGTGTAGCCATTGAGGCAAGGAATGCCCAGTTTATTGCTGCGTTCAACCAAGGCAATGGCGTCGACGTGGCCGCGCTATACACTATCAGCGGACAGCTCTTCCCGCCCGATAGTGACATTTTGAGTGGAAGGGTAGCTATCGAGCGGTTTTGGCAAGACGCGGTAGACTCCGGGATTAAAGGGGTGACCATGACCATCCTGGAAGTCGAGAAGCATGACAATGTGGTCTACGAGGTCGGAAAGTATACTATGCTAGGGGAAGTTGGTCAGGTGCTCGAAACCGGCAAGTACATTGTTATTTGGAAACAAGAACAGAGGCAGTGGATGCGGCATCGCGATATCTGGAACACCAATATGCAAGCGTCCACGTCTGGGCAGTGAGCCCTTTCATGTGAAAATTGAGAAGAAAAACAGCGACAGGCGGCCACCAATTGTCCATCCTTCAAGACTTCAATTTTTAAGATGCCTCCAAGCCATACTCGTATTTTTCAATCACTCTTATTAACGCTTTGTTTGCGCCGAGCAACGGCGCAAATAACTTTGTTCACAACCGAGTGTTTCCAAGATAGGCTATACTGGCTAGTTCCTTCAAGTTTTTTCACCTGTTAGCAATATTCACATTCAAAGGAGGATAAAATGAGGCTTTTAATGGAAAGTCCGCTCATCAAAAACAGTCGAAGGCTATGGCTTTCCTCGCTGATGGTCGCCAGCCTATTTGGCGGAACCTTGATCTTCGATATGGGTACAAGCTGGGGCAGTGGAGACGGTCATGGCTATAAACATGATCCCCAGTCTCACCTAGAACGGTTGACCAAAAAACTTGATCTTACGAA
>QIDY01000265.1 GCA_003228495.1 Nitrospirota bacterium | reverse complement strand
CCAAGCCTCTGTTTTCAGTTTCGGTATTTTGCCCTTCGCAAAATGCATTTTCTTAACCGGGCTAAAGCGCTAGTGGTCTTCCCGGGTGGATTTGGAACCATGGATGAGCTGTTTGAAACCCTCACCCTCATTCAAACGGGAAAAGTTAAAGACGTTTCGGTTGTCTTAATTGGGAAAGCCTATTGGGAAGACCTTATTAATTGGAACAAATTTGTCGAGTTTGGCCTTATTAGTTCTAAAGATTTGTCACTATTCCATTATGCGGAAACGGCTGCTGAAGCCTGGGAAATTATTGTGAGAGAACATCAGCATGAGACTTGCTCATGAAAGTATCTTTTCACGGCGCCGCTCGATCTGTCACCGGTAGTCGACATATGGTCGATTCGGGAAAGACCCGAGTCCTGCTCGATTGTGGAATGTTCCAAGGCAGGCGCGATGAGACACGGGAGCGGAATCGCCATCTAGGCTTTGATCCTAAGTCAATCGATGCCGTGTGCCTTTCTCATGCCCATATTGATCATTCTGGCGCCCTCCCTGTGTTGGCCAAGGAAGGGTTTAGGGGTGGTGTTCATATGACCCACGCTACTGCAGATTTGACGGAAATTCTGCTGGCAGACTCAGCACGCATTCAAGAAAATGATTGCCGGTACGTGAATAAGCTTGAGCGCCGTCGAGGACGCCAATGCGTGAGTCCGATATACTCGATCGACGATACCCAAAAAATTGTGAAGCAGTTTCGAGGTACTGGCTATGAGCAATCTGTCTCACTTTCCACAAATCTGACTGCGAGATTTCACGATGCCGGCCACATTCTCGGATCGTCGGCCATTTGGCTCCGCCATCGGCATCGGGGCAACTCGGTCTCGCTGTTATTTTCGGGTGATTTGGGCCGAGCCAATATGCCCATTCTTCGTGACCCACATCCCCCTCCGCCCTGCGATGTCCTCATTATCGAGTCAACCTATGGGGATCGCCTACATGATGAAGACCAAGATCGCCGAAAGGACATGGCCAAGAAACTTGTTACCCACGCCATTCAACATAAGAGCAAGATTATCGTCCCGGCGTTTTCAGTTGGCCGCACTCAAGATATCATTATGCGCATCAAAGAGTTGGTTAATAATGGAGAAGTGGATCCTATTCCTATCTTCATCGATTCCCCTCTTGCGTTAAGAGCCACAAAGGTTTTTCGCCAACATCCTGAATGTTATGACGAAGAAACCTATCGAACATTTACCTCCACAGGAGATGTGTTTGCGACCAAATACATCAATTTCGTTTCCTCCGCCAAAGAGAGCAAACTATTGAATCGACGACGAGGACCCTGTGTCATTATTTCAGCCTCGGGTATGTGTGAAGGTGGGCGTGTCGTCCATCACTTGAAACATGCTATTGAGGATGAAGCAAATGTCATTGTCATTGTGGGGTTTCAAGCCGAACATACGTTGGGACGGAAACTCGTTGAGGAATGGGATACCGTACCCATCTTTGGCGTGCCGACTAAACGACGTGCGCAGGTGGTTCGCCTCAACGGATTTTCCGCCCATGCCGATCGAAACGATTTACTCGCCTATGTTCGATCGATTACCCCTCACCCGCAAAAAGTCTTTGTCGTGCATGGCGAAGAACGACAATCTCTCGCATTTGCCATGACGCTCCGAGACGAATTTCCTGGTATGGAAGTGGAAGTTCCGAAACCCGATACGACCTATGAAATTTGAAAGAGCCAGAAGAGAATGACGTCCTTCCACAATTTGAAGGACAGGAAGAGAGACAAGAGACTTTTCTTAGGGCTTGAGAGAAAATAACTTGAGCACATTCGCAACAAGATTTGGGTCAGATTTGGACGGAACGATTGAGGAAAGACCGAGGCATAGCAGAGCTATGGTGAGGTTTTTTCGAATGAGGCGCGTTCAAAGATGGCCGGAAGATTGGATGCGAAATGTCTAAGTTATTTTCTCTCAAGTCCTTAGTCTAAAACAATCTGATCATCGATGTTTTGGATTAACCGTGTACCACCATCATGATCGACATAGGCTTTAATCCAATCACCGATATGAGCAGGACGATCAATTCTCGTGTTTTCATCAAACGGCAAGCGAACCTGACGATGATTCAGCATCTCCACTACATAGGCCGCCCCTTCAATACGAATGACCTGCCCTTTAATTTCCGTCCCGAATCCCTTTAAGGAGATCTCTTCGAGTTGGATTTGTTGATAGCCTTTGGTGCCTTCGACAATACCTAAGCCGATATCAGCCTGACGTGTGTTCACCTCACCTGACTGTGTGGCGCAGCCAGCGAATACCACAACTAGCAGAACAACAAGCACCCACGGATTTCTCCATCCTTTATTCATCGGCAACACTCCTTCTCCACCACATGCGGCACAACTGTTCTAATAATTCATCCTATCATACTTCACTGTGCTGTCTAGAAAAGAGCTACATCGAAAAGGACTTTGATTATCCTCAATTGACGTTTGGCCCTATTTCTTTTACGCTAAATGCACTGATGTGTGTATATGCGTTGCTTTTCTCCATCCATTCCCTGCTGTTTCCGTACCCAGACATTCTTTCTGCCGCGCTGCCTGAAGAAACTCACATTCTAACCACTTGAATTACCTCTCCTGTTCAAGAATCTTTCGTGAAACGTTACCACCATGATTGAAGGATTTTGGCAAGAAGTTCAACGAGTCTGGAATGAGGGAATATTTGGAACGAATTTAGGCGACATTTTTTTCGCTGTCGGCATTTTCTTGGTTTTCTTATTTGCCCGCAGGCTGTTTTTTCAGACCACGATCAAGTCACTCAAATTGATGGTCAGGAAAACCAAGACCACCCTTGACGACCAAATCCTTGCTGCCATCGAACCACCGTTGGAATTTGCGTTTGTCGTGGTCGGACTCTACGTTGCTGGGCAGTTTGTTGCACTGTCCGATACTCTGGCACACATTCTTGCCCAACTCGTCCGATCGATGATTGCCGTGACCCTCTTCTGGGCCATCTTTCGTGTCATCGATCCCTTATCCGGCTTATTCGACCGCGCTCTTGGCTTATTTGGCAGTATCAGCATGCATGAAACCATTAAAGGATTTTTCGTCAAAGTCATCAAAGCCATCATCGTCTGTTTAGGCGTCGCAGCCGTCTTTCAAGAATGGGGGTTTAACGTGGCCGCTGTGTTGGGGAGCTTGGGGTTGGTGGGAATGGCTGTCGCGCTTGGCGCACAAGACTTCATTAAGAACATGTTTGCCGGGTTGACGATTTTCTTAGATCGGATGTTTGAAAAAGGCAATTGGATTAAAACGCCTGACGTCGAAGGCAATGTGGAGGAAATCGGGTTTCGAGCCACAAAAGTTCGTCAGTTCGATAAAGCCCTGGTGACCATACCAAATTCTAAATTGGCCAGTGAGGCGCTCATCAATTTTTCTCGCATGACTCAACGGCGTATTTACTGGAAAATTGGTGTGGAATATCGAACGACCAAGGAACAACTCGGTAGTATCATTAAGGACATTCGGGAATATCTCCAAAGTAACCCTGACTTCGAAACGGATCCTGCCAAAACTAAGACATTTGTGTACCTAGATTCTTTTGGGGCATCCAGCGTGGATATTCTTCTGTACTGTTTTACGAAAACAACAGTCTGGGGAGAATGGCTGGCCGTCAAAGAACATTTGGCCTACAAAATCAAGGAGATTGTTGAAGGACATGGCTCAAGCTTTGCGTTCCCTTCCACGTCACTGTACGTGGAAACGCTTCCATT
>QIDY01000285.1 GCA_003228495.1 Nitrospirota bacterium | reverse complement strand
AAAATGCCCGATTTTGGCACTTACTTTCAGAATTTGGAAAATTGACCGGTTTACCGATTCTGCTCAACACGTCCTTTAATGTTCGTGGCCAACCGATTGTGTGTACACCGCAAGAAGCCATTGATACCTTTTTATGGGCTCATTTGGATGCTTTAGTGATCGGGAATTATGTGTTGGTCTGCAAGGACCAGGGGAGAGCGGGAGATGTTCCAGACTCAATGAATGTTCAGGAAACCGTCAAGCCATGAAGGCAGAGCTTCCCCAGCATAGCCCAACACTGCAGCAGCAGGCGGCCTATTGGAGACACCGCTTGTCGGGCGAGCTCCCCGTCCTTGAACTACCGTTCGATCATCCCCGCCCTCCTGTCTCATCCTTTATGAGAGAAAAGGAACAGAGAGTTCTTGGCGAAAAGATGTACCAAAAACTTAAAGGGTTTTGTGCCCAACGCAACATCTCCGTCTTCGTGGTTCTCCTTGCCGCATTGAAGATTTTGCTTGCTCGGTACACAGGGGAGAAAGATGTCATCGTTGGCTGGGTGCCTATTGGTCTTCAGTACCTGGGTACACATGAGGAAGACGAAAATGAAGGGAGCACCAATCCCGTCGTCTTACGAACTGATCTGTCGGACGATCCAATGGTCGGTGTCATGCTGAATCGGGTAGCCGACACGGTGAGAGAAGCGGTGGTCAATAGACAGCATCCCTTTCAGACCGTTGTGCAAGAGGTGGGAAGAGACAATCTGAGCCGATCTCTCCCATTCAGCGTCATGTTTGATATGGAGGACCTGATAGAAGGATTCCTCACGGCCAGGAGAGCAGAAGCTCCATCTCCGTTGTTCCAGGAGTACCGCGTTCAATGCGATTTCATTCTGAACATTTTCACCAATGAGCAATTTATTGTTCAGGTGGAGTATGACGCTGAATTGTTTGAGCCAGCCACGATGAGACGCTTAGCCACACATTATCATACGCTCTTAGAAGGCCTCGTGGATGATCCCACGCCAGCGGGGAGCCACCTACCGATGCTGACGAACGATGAACAAAACCAACTGCTCTTCGAGTGGAATACGACAACCAAACATTATCCTGACAACCAATGTATTCATGAATTGGTTGAGGCTCAGGTTGAGCACACGCCTCATCACGTGGCTGTCGTATGTGATGGTAAAACGTTGACCTATCAGAAGCTCAATCAAAAAGCCAATCAATTAGCAAAAAGATTGCAAGAACAAGGTGTTGGGCGAGGAGACTTCATTGCAGTCTTGATGGAGAGAGGATTGGACTTAGTCATTGCCTACTTAGCCATCATGAAAACCGGAGCAGCCTTTTCTCCCCTAGATCCAAGTTGGCCCCTGACAAAAATTACTGAAATCTTTACTCAATTACACAGCAAAGTCATTTTGGTTGCCGATGCTACTCCGCTTTTCCCTGATTTGGCCAAATGGTCACTTATGATAGTTGATGAATCTCAGCTTCTGGCCCACGGATCAAATTTGCAGATTCCCGTGACCCTCGATGACCCGATTTACATTATCTTTACCTCAGGCTCCACTGGGAAACCCAAAGGAGCCATCAATCAACATCGGGGAATCGTCAATCGATTTTTTAACATGAATGACCGCTACCAGTGCGGAGAAGAAGATACCATTCTTCTGACATCACCCCATGTTTTTGATGGTTCGGTGTACCAGATCTTCTGGCCGTTAATCAATGGAGCTCGAACCATTATCCCATCGCCCACAAAGAGTTTTGATCTTGACCTTATTGTCAATTTGATCGACCAAGAACAAGTGACAATCACGGATTTTGTCCCTTCGGTCTTTCATTTATTAGTGGAATATTTAACTAACAACCCCCAGGCCCTTCCTCATTTAATGTCGTTGCGACAGCTCCTCATTGGCGGAGAGGCTCTACAGGCAGCACCCATTTCGAAATTTAAATCAATGTTTTCAGGAATCGGCATCACCAATGACTATGGTCCAACTGAAACTTCTATTGGCGTGATTTTTTTTGAAGTTCCTGAGGACTGTCCTGACCCGATTCCTATTGGTCGACCTCTGAACAACGTGTATACGTTGATCCTCGATCCAAACCTAAATCTGGTGCCCCTTGGAATCCAGGGAGACCTATATTTAGGAGGAGCCTGCGTTGGCCTTGGATATCTAAACAATTCAATAGCCACCGGCTCGGTTTTTATCCCCAACCCTTTTCCAGAGATTAAAAGTCAAAAGCTTTATAAGACCGGGGATAAAGCCCGGTATCTTCTTGATGGGAATATTCAATTTCTCGGACGAGCGGATCATCAGGTCAAGATTCGGGGAATACGGGTTGAACTCGGGGAAATCGAGAGGGCATTAAATGAACATCCCGAGGTGAAAGACAGTGTAGTATTGGCTCGAGAAGATCACAGGGGAAGCAATTATCTCATTGGATACATTGTTTCACAGCAGGACTCAGTTCCGACCACCGTGGGCCTGTACCACTTTTTGAAGCAAAAGTTGCCAGGCTCCATGGTGCCTTCAACTTTCGTGTTTATTGAGGCTTTTCCACTCACCTCTAATGGAAAATTAAACCGTCAAGCTTTACCCGTTCCAGATCAGACCCACCGGGCTAAGATCACCGCCTACGTGTCACCCAGAACGCCCTTGGAAGAACTCGTGGCGGAGATATGGGGCGATCTCCTGAAAGTGGATCAGATCGGGATGAATGAGAATTTCTTTGCACTGGGCGGGCATTCGCTCTTGGCTACGCAAGTGGTGGCGCGCCTACGTAATGTCCTTGAACTTGATATTCCACTCCGGACCCTCTTTGAACACCCAACCGTCGCTCAATTAGCTAGAGAGATTGAAACGAAGTTAGCCAACGCCTTTCCAGATTGGCTTAAGGATGAGTTGTAATCTAGAAAGGGATGTCCTGTACCCGAATCCGAGCCAAGGATGAGGAATCACTACAACATTTTCCTTCCACGTTTACCCAAAAATAAAATTTTCAAAAATATTTCTTGGGCCATCAAGCACCTAATCAATATTTCCCGTCTCCAAAAGCCTAGTTGGCCTCTTCAGTTTTTTCAAACCAAGGGTGGCAAGTTTTTCATGGAAATTCCTGTATTTCTGTTCCTTTCCTCATTTCTGTTTTTTCTCGTTATTTCTCATTATTGTTTTTGGTTCACGATTGTCCTTCATTTCATTGAAACAAAATCCGACTAAGTTCTTGGGGCCGTCACGCAAGACCCCCTATTTTTTTTGGATCTTTTTATCCGAAAAGCGTTTAAGTAAAATTTTATGCACCGGCAGCATGGCAAGCTCCTCAACGAAGAAAAAACGAAGGGAATTTTAACTTCCCTTTGTTAGTATTGATGTTATCCTTCTACCAACATAGCCGCTCGTTACTTAAATCGATTATTCTTATGAGGGTTTAGCCTCGCTACAAGTTTTTATGGGTTCCTAATTTCGGTTTTAATAGTACGCCTGTTTATTGAAAGCACGGCTTGGAATAGGAGCGCACCCATAATTTTTTAAAAGAGCATGCCAGCCAACTACCAAAAAAAAAGAAAAAGGACCTCAGAATTCTTTGGAATCCGGCACAAAACTGCCATATAAAAATATGAGGCCATGAAACCATCGTTAAAGTTTGATCACCCAAACTTTTTCGTCATATCCTAATTCAGCATCACTCATGTCCATAAATTTTGAGCATACCGACGCCAAACAACAATGGCTGACCCAACGACTCAAGAATTTTAAAAAAATCCAATCTTTTTCTGAAATTACTTCCCAG
>QIDY01000187.1 GCA_003228495.1 Nitrospirota bacterium | reverse complement strand
ACCGCACCTATCCTCGGTCCACGAACTTTGGACCAATTGAATGGCGCCATGCGCGCCCTCGAATTAACCCTCTCCAAAGAACAATTACAACGTCTGGATTCCATCTTTCCCGGACCCGGCGGCCCCGCCCCCGAAGCCTACGCCTGGTAAACATCTGCCTGTCAAACATCAGAATTCATGTTCGCCCGTCTCCTTCTGTCATACCCGACATCCGTCATTGGGCATCCATCTTTGCCCCAGTTATACCCGTCGACAGGAAGCAGGAATCCATCTTTATTTTTCGATCCACCATCCCATCGATAAACCCGCACAAACAAAATCTCTGTACTTTCGCGAAATGGTTGAGTAGCATGACGCTTGCACTCCGCTGTATCCACAACCGACATGTCGAACACACAAAAGAAAAAAATCGTCATACTCGCTGGGCCTAATGGTGCGGGCAAAACAACATTTGCACGGGAATTCCTACCAAAAGAAGCTGCATGCCCACGCTTTATCAACGTGGATCTTATAGCGGAAGGACTCTCTCCCTTCGACCCCGAAGTCGCCGCATTTCAGGCAGGTCGGCTCATGGTTCAAGAAATGGCCACCCTGATGCGCCGTCGACAAAATTTCGCCTTTGAAACTACCCTAAGTGGCCTTCGGTATGCTCGTCTCATTCCTCAATGGAGGAAAAAGGGATACTTCGTGAAACTCATTTTCCTGAGACTTCCTAATCCGGAGATGGCCATAGCTCGCGTGGCTGCCCGTATAGCCCAGGGTGGTCATGTGGTAAAAGAAGAAGTCATTCGAAGAAGGTTTCTTGCAGGATGGCGAAATTTCCAACAGATTTACCAACCCCTTGTGAACGCATGGATTGTCTATGATAATGCATTGAAGAGTCCAAGATATATCGACTCGGGAGGCGAAATGAATGGCTAATAAACGAGTGAAGATCAAAGACCCTGACCTGGCCAAAGTGGGAGTAGCGTTAAAACGTGCCGCAGCAAAAGCTAGACAATTAGGATTCGACACCAACACCCCAGTGTATATCTATCGGGAAGGGAAAATAGTCGATATCGTGGCAGAACACCGCGCAGCGAAACCATCGAAAAAGAGCAGAACAATAATTTCCCGAAAAAAAACGCCTGCCCCACGAAGGAGAACCTAATCAAAAAGACACCCAATAAAGGCATAACCTCAATCATGAATTCACCAATACCAATACGAAAACGTTCCTCGCCAAAAACCTCTTAAAACACCTGGATGAAATTTTTCCCGGCCCCAGCGCCCTCCCTCGAAGCCTACGCCTGGTAAAAAAACCGGTGCCCTAATTGCGAATTTAACTTTATTCAAGACGAGGGAGGCATACTAATCCTGCCCAAAAACATAAAACCCACATGGACGGAGATCGTTCACAAAAGCTTGCCAAATCCTGTGTGGAACGCGTAAAAGGTCCACGACCATTCATTTTGCTCACGAGTGTTTCATGTCTCGAACAACCCTACACACCGTCCTCATCTTTCTGTTGGTGGGATGCACTGCCTGCACAGAAATAAAAAAGTGGGCCTATGAAGGATTTGATCGTGATGAATGGCAGCATCCTGAGGAAGTCATTCAAGCTCTCTCGATCAAGCCGGGAGACCAGATTGCAGACTTGGGGTCGGGGAGTGGTTATTTTACCTTTCGACTGGCAGATGCGGTGGGACCAAATGGAAGGGTCTACGCAGTTGATATCGATACGGACATGAATGCGGATCTAATGAAGCGAGTAAAGGACAAAGGGTACCAGAACATCGAAGTCTTGCTGGCTCAGCCCAACGATCCTGGCTTGCCTGATACAAGCATCAATCTCATCTTCTCAAGTAATTCCTATCATCACTTCGAAAACCGGACAACGTACTTTGCCAACGTCCGAAAACACCTTCAACCACAGGGCCGAATCGCCATTATCGATTTCAATGGTGAAGGCTGGCTCCAGCAGATCATCGGGCATTATACGTCCAGCGAGGTCATTCAGCGCGAATTACAAGAAGCCGGATACACCCTTGACCAAGAGTTTGACTTTCTCCCGGACCAAGTGTTCCTCATCTTTTCAAGTACCCAGCCGTAACCCCACGACTTTATTGGCCTCCCCACCATATTCATCTGATCCATCCCGCACAATCGTTATGAATGAGACCTCGTCATTAAATCATCTGTACTTTTTTGTAGGGGTTAAGTAGGATGATGGTACAAGCTCTTATCGTGTATATTGTAAAGAAGTCGAGAGTGTAGATGAGATTAGGTTATGCAGAACCCATTCACAGGCAGGTCTTTAAGGGAATTGCATGACCGACTGGCTATTCCAAGTGGAATCCCCACTTGGCTTCACAGTCAGATGCACTACCAATTATTGGACATTCATCGTTTCAGAAAAGCACCCTGCCCTAACTGGAAAAGAACAAGACGTACAGCGAGTTCTAAGCGAACCAAATGAAGTTCGTCGAAGCAACAAAGATTCTAATGTACTCCTTTTCTATGGCATGTCTGGAATTCGTTGGCTTTGTGTAGTCGTCAGAAAAGAAAATGGGGCAGGATTTGTGATCACAGCCTATCTAACCGACACTAAAAAGACAGGAGAACCTATATGGACAAGATCAAAGTAGTGCATGACACTGTCGGCCACACTTTGACGGTGTGGTTGGATGACCCTTCCTTAGAACATGTGTGTGAAGAAACGAATGAAGAAGTCATTCTCATGAAAGATAAAACTGGACGCGTCATTGGGTTTGAGAAACTGCACTACACACCAGCCAACACTCAAAATGGACTAGCCGTCGAAACCGTGGTTCAGACCGGGCCGTGACAACACGCCTTTTCTGAACAAAGCCCCGCATATAAATCGCCCATTCACGTTTCGTGCTTACCACCATTTACCCGATATCAGAATACAACTGTATACTTTTCGCCACCGACACACTCATACAAAGCTATAAAAATAGGTGCTTGGGGAGTCCATAGGAGATTGTCGCTACAATCTCGCGCCTCGGAACTCAGTCTTCGCTTGTTGCCGCTGAAATTAACGCAGGGTTAATTTCAGAACCAACTATCAACCTGATCGTCCAACCTGACCTGACAGGTTTTCAGTTGTTGGTTATACCGGATAGCCCGCCGCTTGACCTTTTTAGCAACTTTTTTCAGCCAGGGTTTTTCTTGATAGGTTTTTCTCTCATACCCGCCACGACCTTCATGATAGGCTAAATATTGTCCATAGGCATCCCACTTGGAAACCTTGAGCCTTTTCTGACTGCCATCGGTGTACCAGCCAATAAAATCAATCGAGTCTTCGAAATTATCCCGATCAGCACCCGAGTTGTCGTTTTGTCTCATATATTCTTCCCACACAGGATCCTGAGCCTGCGCGTAACCATAAGCGGAAGAATCTCGCGGCAAAGGAATAAGACCTAAAAACCAGGGACGGTCTGGCTGCGCGTCGTCAATAAACCGCGATTCCTGGTGCATGATGGCCATCATCACGTAGATTGGCGTTCCCCATTGACGTTGCGCATCTCTGGCAGCTTCGTACCAATCAGTTTCACCAAAAAAAATATGGCAGATATTATCGGGGTTACTTGGTTGGTAGGTGCTACACCCCGACAGCAAAAGGAAGAGACTGATGACCATGGTTTTTATAACATTCATATTTACCATTGAGAAACGTCTAGTTTCCGCACGAGATACGGTATTTGAGCACGAGATACGGTATTTGATCATATCAAACGATTCAATGGCATCGCGAACTCACCAAGAGTTACGCCATGGCAATTTCCTGTATTTTTTTAATGGGTGAATAGCATGGCAATGGAATCTGAGCCTTTCCATGAATACTTGGGGGAGTATCGGTAAGGTATTTTTTGCCTTACTATATTCATGAAGTGTGATGTTCTCATTTTTTTGAACGTGGAGATGTTATGAAAAACGTGAGCCCACTTGCAGGACAACCAACCGAGCTTTCCATGCTCGCCAAGATTCCCCGGTTGGTCACCGCCTATTACACCGGTCGCCCTGACCCTTCAGTGCCTGAGCAAAGGGTGGCCTTTGGGACATCGGGAC
>QIDY01000146.1 GCA_003228495.1 Nitrospirota bacterium | reverse complement strand
GAGCGCTTCTACCGAGCTGATCGTGCAAGAGACAGGGAGAGTGGTGGGACGGGACTAGGCTTAGCCATAGCCAATGAAATTGTGCTGGCCCATCACGGAACGATCACTGTGCGGAGCGAGGTCGGAAAAGGATCGGTGTTTACGGTCAGTTTGCCTGTCTTATAAAGTCCTCTAACCCAAAACCTTCAGGATCTTCCAGAAATGAGAATGTAAGAGTGCTTGTGCTCCTTCACCTGATGGCGTAAGGAGTTGTCCTGTGCCGAGGCCAAAGAGCAATGAGGGGGGGCGAATGCTCGCCAAGCTATTCTCCCAGCATGATAGACTTGAGATAAAACGATCCTTAGGGTCACGACTCGTTCACCGTCCTTCAAACCGTCGAGTATTTCGACGTAGGGCTCATCTTCAGACCCAAGAGTCACCGTCCGTTTCTCGTACGTGCCTGGTTGTTCTTCCACGAAAGCCACCGGCTTATCATCAATGTGTTGAATGGCATCCTGGGGAACGACGAGGCGCGACAATACCGGTTCACGACCTCGGTTCGACATGGAAGGCCCAAGTGTGCAGCACGGCAAGCCGGGCAGGGGGTTCTGGAGTGGACGTCAGTGCGTGAGCCGGAAAGAAAGCCATGGACGACGATCTGATGGAAGGACTCCATGGGATCTTGCGAAGGGAACCGCATAACTTCAACCGCCGGATACCGAAAACGGGATGTCCGGTGATGTGGGAGGGTGCAGAGGCGAAATCCTCCGCACTCGCCCCGATCGCTATGGTGGTCTGTGGTAGGGCGGGTATCGCCCGCCAATGTTCTTTCTTCCGGATTTAGGTTAAACGGAATTGCCTGGGTTTCTCTTGTGATACTTTCATGTATCTTTTGGGAAGAGTTCCCGAGGAAGATTAAGTGTAAGTCATGATGCCAGAAAATAAGAGGCCCGGCTCTCGTGAGGAGAGCCGGGCCAGATATTCGAAGAACTGACATCCGGTGACTATCGGATTTCTAGTTCTCTGGGTTGCTTTATTGGCCTTCTTCTTCGTATGTGGGTGCTGCTCCTTCGGTCGGAACTTCCATTTCCCCTAATTCCATTTCCATCTCACCTAGTTCTCCACCGGGTTCAATGCCTCGAGGTCTGATCATTCCGGGTTTTAATTTGAGTCTGGGAAAGATCATTTGGCCAGGAAGTTTTCCTTTAATGGGTATCCGTGCAGAGGTTTTTTGTATAGTCCCTCGGAACTTATTCAATCCTTGGCCTTTAAAAGGCCGGCCTAATCCTTCTGGAACCACAGGCTGGATTCGTTGGGATTTATCAATCCGAAAACGAGTGCTGGGATTCACTAGGGATTTGGTCGCAACCTGCCGACCTTTCACTCGCACTCGGGGACCATCCCGTAGCATCAGGACATAGCTTTCTCCTTTTTTGTATTTCACATCATTTTGGATATTAATGGTGTCTCCCTTGAAGGGTGTTGCTCGTTTGGGTGGAGCTGAAGCCCCTTTGGGCTTTTTGGGTGCTTGACTCATCGGAGGGATGCCTTTTTGGCTCACTGGGATCCCTACAGTCCGAAATACCTGTATCTCCTTGGCACCTTTACCCTTCATTCTTCCCTTCACCTTCATGGTGATAACTTCAATGGCGAGACGCTCGATACCACCTGGTTCGCCTGGAGCACGGACAACCAGATCGTTAGCGCGTTCAATTTTCGTGACTTCAACTTCGACGATATCTTTGGCTAATCCTTTGGCTTCCGCGAGATTTCGAGGTTCAAAGGCCCAAGCCGCAAATACCTGTGGTTGCGGTTTGTTAAACCAATACTGGTAACCCACTTGTCCCGCAAAGGCCACAAATAAGACAGCAATGGTCCCCTGCAGAAATCTATTGATGATTTGTTGATTCATCTTGAAACTCCTTATATGAGTCATAGTTTTCGTGCATGAATATTTCCAACAGTCAGGCGCTTAATACATGGCGTTAATGTCGTTCCAATTGTGGCTATTGGTATAGTTGCTGCTTGGACTGTAATAGCTTTTTGCCATGCACCCGTTGGTGTTGCTGTGGCCTAGGCCGAAGGTATGGCCGACTTCCTGACATTGGATTCCTTGAACGTTAGCACTTGACGTACTGTAATAGGAATTATACTGAGCATGAGCGTGCTTGATTTTGCACCAACACCATTTATGCCACCAGTCAAATGCATAGCTTTTGATTGAGGCGAGTCCGCCCCATCCTGTCGCGCCTGAGTTTGCCCCAAAGACACTGATATCTGTGTGTTTTGACTTTAAGGGTAATTTCAGGTCGGTATTGCTATCCCAATCTTTGATGGCGGCCTTGGATTGTGTCTGATGGGATCCCCATACATACATTCCGATTGTGTTTTTGTCCCAATGCCAATTCCCCCATTTGTGAGCATTCAAGACTTGGGCATTAAGTGCAAAAAGCCCTAAGGCTACGATAGCCAGAAACACGGTAAAGCCTGCTTTTCTCATAAATCCTCCTCGGTTATAGTTTGACCGTGAACACTTCCTTATTACATGAATTGGGGTCTTTGTGAAATGTGTTAGTTGTTTATGTCTTAACCACCAGAAAATTGGGGTCCGGCCGAAGCTTCCAATGCAGATATTAAGGCTGGGTTCGTTCCCACGTATAACACAATAATTTTTTCAACATGAAAAAAATGTGGAGTCTCCACCCAATCGATTATGGTGTCCCCAACAGATTTTCCGTCTGGAGAAATTTTTTGGGTGTGAGCTTGAGCTACAGAAGGGTTTTCAAATTCAAACACTTGAACGTCTTGTCCGTTCACTTTAAGGACTTGTCCTGGTTTTGGAAAAAAGGGTTGAGAGATTGGGCTTGCCGGTTCTACGATGAGTCCTTGAGCCCTCAAAGAATCAATAAAGCTGATGTGATCATGAACAGTCCCACCGTGAGGTACGACCGGGCCTTCCGAACCGTTGCAACCTAAGACCATCAATGTCATTGTGAGCACGATGCCCACCCTCAGGACTACAAAGACCTTGGGGAAAAAGGGGAATGTTGAGAATGTTTGTGCTTGGAAATTTGGTTTCATTTTCCCAACCTCTCAAGAAGGAGACTTGGATCGCTTGTCCTTTTCTTAAATTCCTTCGAGGAGCGTTCCCTCGCTGTCATCAGGCTGCGTATTGTAATCTACTCCACATAAAAAACAATAGATACTATTTAATCACAACTGTTGGTTTGTCGGAGATGCGGCCCATGAGTTGAAAACTCCTCTCACCGCCATGAAGGGAAATTTGGAGGTCGCGCTACAGCGAGACCGTTCCCCTGAAGAATATCGAGAGGTTGTCTCCACCAGCTTGGGACAGGTGGAACACCTCGCCCGGCTGGTCAAATCCTTGCTGACCCTCACGCAATTTGCCGGAGAACACCCTCCAATTGATCTGAAACCTGTCCTCTTGGAACCCTTGATTCAAGAGCTTGTCTTGGAATTGGCGGTTCTCGCAGAGGGAAAAGGATGTCTATTCACGGCTCACCTTCAAGAAGTTCCGAACGTTCTCGGGGATGCAGGCCAATTGAAACAACTCGTGATAAATTTACTCGATAATGCCATTCGCCATACTCCACCAGGTGAATCGGTGACGGTGATCCTGCAATCCTCAGCGGATAACGTGTTGCTCACGGTGGAGGACACAGGATCGGGAATAGGGACGGAACACCTCCCCCATATATTCGAGCGCTTCTACCGAGCTGATCGTGCAAGAGACAGGGAGAGTGGTGGGACGGGACTAGGCTTAGCCATAGCCAATGAAATTGTGCTGGCCC
>QIDY01000062.1 GCA_003228495.1 Nitrospirota bacterium | reverse complement strand
TCAACATCTCCGCAAAGAATTCTCATGCGGAGAAGATGCGTTAGATGTCTATCTCAAGCACTATGCGACACAAGACCAAAA
The DNA here is from genome assembly GCA_003228495.1 of Nitrospirota bacterium. GTDB lineage: Bacteria > Nitrospirota > Nitrospiria > Nitrospirales > UBA8639 > Nitrospira_E. The sequence goes on along the minus strand of QIDY01000062.1, from coordinate 3,778 downwards.
ACGACGGGTTGCCGCCATCTTTGTCCTTCCCGATGATGATCTTACGGTGAAAGGGTATTATTCTCTTTCTTCAACGAACATCTCCTCTATCGACCTACCCGAGAAACTGTTAAGTAAATTACCCAAACATTCGTATCAACCAGCAACTCTATTAGGCCGCTTAGCGGTGGATCGCCGGCATCAGAAACAGGGAATTGGGGAAATCTTATTATTGGACGCCTTGTCTAGAAGTTATATTTTATCAGAACAAATTGGATCAATTGCGGTAGTGGTCGATGCACTCAACCAAAACGTGAGCCGGTTTTATGAGCAGTATGGGTTTATTCTACTATCCGATCAGTCCAAACTTTTCATGCCGATGAAAACTATTGGGCAATTATTCAAACAATGGTGAAGGCATCTCTTATTGTTTCCCAGCTAAAGCCCTGGTGACTCCCTACGATGCATGAAAAAGGTTCCTGATACCTTTAACCAATTTCTTTCAAGCAAAATACTTTTTGAACCACGATCTATGGCCCCACGTCCCACTAAGCTGCCTCCATTTTTTGGTTATACTACTGCCATTCCCCACAGGAACTGAATCCCATGAACTACCAGGGAGCGTTGAGGCCTTCTTCGTCATCAGGAGGAGGAGAATCCTTGAGTCGGTAATACCGGCGACCTTCTAATTCTTTGGGGAGATGGGTTTGGTTTTTTGCGCCCCTGGGGTCGTCGTGGGCATAGAGATAGTCTTTGCCGTAGTCCAGATCTTTCATGAGGGAAGTGACGGCATTGCGCAAATGAAGCGGGACGGGCAGATTGCCTTTTTCTTTGGCGTCTTTCTTAGCGACCAAGAGCGCGGCATACGAAGCATTGCTTTTGGGAGCCGTGGCTAAATAGGTAACCCCATGGGCCAAATTGATTTGGGCTTCCGGCAAGCCCACGACTTCCACGGCCTGAAACACAGCAGAGGCGATCAAGAGGGCTTGAGGATCGGCATTGCCAATATCTTCCGAAGCAAAAATGATCATGCGCCGCCCAATAAATTTCGGATCTTCTCCACCTTCCAGCATTCGCGCCAGCCAATAGAGTGCCCCGTCCGGATCGGAATCACGCATGCTTTTGATAAACGCGGAAATCAGGTTGTAGTGCTCCTCCCCATCAGAATCGTATCGGAGCGCTTTTTGCTTCAGAGCCTGCTCCACTTGGGGTTGTTCGATGATGGTAGGAGTGCCTGGCGCCGCATACTGACCAACCACAAATTCCAATCCGGTCAACATGGCGCGTGCATCGCCATTGCCATACCCAATAAGTAGGTGTTTCGCAGCAGGTGTAAGGGTGACTTGTGCAGTTCCCAGCCCACGTTCGGGATCAGCAAGCGCACGCTCCAGGATATTCCCCAGCGCTGTCTGACTTAAGGGTTTGAGCACGACTACCATGGAACGTGAGAGTAATGGCGAAATAATTTCAAAAGAGGGATTTTGGGTGGTGGCTCCAATCAGCGTGATATCTCCCCGTTCCACATAAGGCAAAAAGGCATCTTGTTGCGCTTTATTAAATCGATGGATTTCATCCACAAAGAGAAGCGTGCGTTGCCCGGACACTCGTTGGCGCTGTTGAGCCGTCTTGAACAATCCGCGCAACTCCGGAACACCGCTCAGCACCGCTGAAAATGGCACGAACGCCGCTTGAGTTTTCTTGGCAATTAATCCTGCCAGGGTCGTCTTTCCAGTCCCCGGCGGCCCCCATAAAATGAGTGAGGGGACACGATCGTGTTCAATGGCCACGCGTAGAGGATGCCCCTCCCCAACCACATCTTCCTGGCCCACAAAGTCTTCAAAATCCTGAGGGCGCATGCGATCCGCCAATGGAGCTTGGCGATTATCGGGATGTTCCTGATTGGGGAAGAGATCTGCTTGAGATTGGAAGCTAGAAGATTCCATGAGATTGGGATTAACTCAATAAACGTCTTGCGTCTACTTCTTGTTTCTGCACTATGCTATAACCATCGGACAGGCTCCTGCAAATACCGCATGAGAACATCCAGAACGTTGATATGAGCGAAATGCTGGATGAGGTCAAAACCCAAAGATTAAGGAGAGAATGGTGAAGACCACTATCAATGGATTGACTCTCAGTTATAGCGACCAGGGAACAGGTACGCCTCTAGTGTTCATTCATGCGTTTCCCCTTTCCCAAACCATGTGGCAACCCCAAATCGATGCCTTGGCAAACTCTTATCGAGTGATTACCATCGACCTCCGAGGGCATGGGGAATCCGACACAGTTTTATGGAATGACACCTTGGACGACTATGCAGCGGATGTGATTGGCCTGCTTGAGCATCTCGGGATTTCTCAGGCCGTGTTTGTGGGCTTGTCGATGGGTGGGTATACGCTATTTGCAATATATCGGAATTATCCTGATCGCGTGAAAGCCATGGTCTTGGCGGATACGCGAGCCCAAGCGGATAGTGAGGAAGGAAAAGCCGGACGGCGTGCTATGGCTCAGATGGCTTTTAACGATGGAGCATCGGCCATTGGCGATTTGATGCTTCCTAAACTTCTGGCCCCTTCGACAATGGAACACCATCCTGAAATAGTGGAGCAGGTTCGGCAGATGATTCTTCAAAGTCCAACGGCGGGAATTATCGTCGATCTGATGGCCATGGCTGCACGACCAGACTCAACAGATCTACTTCCGAATATTACCTGTCCAACCTTGGTCATCGTCGGCGAAGACGACCAGGCCACTCCAATTACAGAATCGCAATACATCGCTAACCGAATTCCTGGGTCAACATTCGTCACTATTCCTCAAGCAGGCCACATCTCGAATTTCGAGCAGCCAGTCGCCTTCAATCAGGCCTTGAGCACTTTCCTGGGAACACTCTATTCTTTAACAGGCTGAAAAATAGAGCTCGGTTTTCAAATTTTCCAGATCTAGAAAAAACAGGAGTGCAGGAAAAGAGGATTAATTCGGAGCTCGTTGGTGGGCATGCTGCCCTACCAACCATTTACTTGTTACTCTTGACGAAAAGATGAACTGACCCATAAGACCGGTGCATCCTGCGCTCCTAGCCCATCCGTGGGAAATTGAAAATATTAGGGAATTAAAGCTGATTTCTTGGAAATGGTCAAGAAGCGAATGGTTCCCGTCTCAATAAAAAAGGATGCCATGAAGGACCTTAGTCCGCGTAGACTCCACGCTGACGAATCAATTTCAGAAATTCATCTCGAGTCTGTTGTTGTTTCCTGAACACGCCCAACATTTCACTGGTCACCGCCACCGTGTTTTGTTTTTCGACTCCCCGCATGCTCATACAGAGATGCCGCGCTTCCATGACCACTCCCACTCCATGCGGGTTGAGTTTTTCTTGAATGGTATGAGCGATTTGCACCGTTAAGCGTTCTTGCACTTGCAGACGCCGGCTGAACATGTTGACAACACGCGGAATTTTACTCAGACCCACTACATGCTTGCGGGGTATGTACCCCACATGACATTTCCCAAAAAAAGGCAGGAGATGATGTTCACAGAGGCTATAAAAATCTATATCACGTACGATCACCATTTCATCATATTCAATGGGAAAGAGAGCCCCGTTCAACAATTCATCAATATTCTGTTGATACCCTTGGGTGAGATATGCCAACGAATTGGCCATCCGTCTGGGCGTCTCCTGCAACCCATGTCGATCAGGATTCTCTCCAAGTTGGCTGAGTAATTGCCGAACTGTGGACTCAATATCTTTGATCGCAGCCGGCGCGTTGATCTCAATCTGATCCGAATCCGCAAT
>QIDY01000340.1 GCA_003228495.1 Nitrospirota bacterium | reverse complement strand
TTGGATCCAGCATTAAGGCTCTATTTAAAAGAGTCAAAGCCTCTTCATACCGTTTGTCGTCATAGGCGATGGCGGCCTCGGCGGCTAGGACGTTGGCATCTCCGCGTTGTGCCCATACGGCGGGTGTTCCCCAACCGACCGTGGCAACGAGCATGATGGTTATAAAGGAAAAATTGAATCTTGAAAGACTATGGTTGCGCATAACCCATCCTGTTCGAGAAAGAGTAATGGTAGGATAATCGTTGCCTGAATATGCAATTAATCCGAATGTTATGGGGACCACTGAACAGAAAAATTTACATCAGGTTAGAACGATGCCTACAATGAGAGCCAAGGTTTACAAAGATTACAGGGAATTTGTCAATTGTCAATAATATTAATAATATTGGTGTGAGTGGTTATGTAGCGAAAAGGTTCCTTTACCTGTGAATGATGTGGGGAGATTTATTAAGTCTGAACCGAAGATCTCTTTATCTTTTTTTAAGAAATTTGAGCGTTAGGGAATGAGCTATGAAAGGGAGTAATGCGATGATGAAAGACACGAGAAGCGGAATTATGTCGCGTGATTGGGGTAGTAAAAGGATGGCGGTGGTGTTGTGGAGTTTCATCTTTCTGTTGATGTGTTCAGTGGTCCATGCGGAACCCGTTTCCTCTAAGGACCCTCTCATCGAACATTTAGAGTTTTTGGGTTACGAATGTGACCTAGTCGAAGCCGGTATCCGTGCCAAACATGTCTCAAAAATTCATCTGTATATTACGTATGCTTTTGGTGGAATTCGCATGCAAACGGGGTTTCCGGGAAAGAGCCCTCATTCTGATGTCGGCTCCCGCTACCTCGTGACCAATGCGCTGATGAAGCGGTTCTCAGTTATACAATTATTTTGGTCAGATGACGGGAGCCTCTTTGCGACGGGCTGGATGCCCGGCAGGTATGAGAAGACCCGGTTTGCGCTTTTTATGGAAGCCTGGGATCATGATACCGCCTTACTTCGGCAAACCTACGATCAGTTAAAACCGTTTTTAAAAGAGCCGACCAAAGTTCCTGAGAATGGGTCTTAAGGGGTGGCATTAAGTATAAAAACCTATTTTTTGGGGTGGAAGTGGCCCAACGCAGCATGGTGGAGTTCGTGGCCGCAGACTTTGTAATTCCATTTGGGGCAGTAGAGGGTTTCCGTGGAAAAATCATAGAATCCTCGAACCGTTTTGACTGAAGCCAAGTTCCCTTGCAGCCATGGTTGAAATTGCGTACCGGGTTGTCCCGTCTTGGATTTCCATATGTCCTGTAAGCTTTGATCATCTAAAAAAATCACTTTTAAATTGGAAATTTCATGAGTTTCCATATAACGGCCTTGGTGAGTGCACCCGGCCAGACTGACCCCACAGAGGTAAAGCCCGCCAGCGAGCAGAAGTCCTTTAAGGACTTTCTGGAAAAATTGATTGATTCCGGTTATTGAACGGGTATCCCCAAGATGTGTAACGATGAGACGATGGCAGGAGAACGACATGCTTTGATTTGTCGGTTATAAGAAGGGAAGAATTAAGCCGTACGCTGTATAATTTAATAAAAAATGACATAACAAACAGTGGGTAGCCCGTAAATTTTCACATAACTATTGGTTTAATACTTCATTAAAAAATACTGTATTTTACTGTGAAGAATGCGGCAACAAGTGGTGACGAGAGTTGGAGGAGGTTTAAAAAAATTGTGAGGAAAGAGAGGGAATATCGGTATTCCTGTAGGTCTTTGTTGTAATGGACAAGAAGTTTACAAAGTTGATAGAAATCCTTAGAGTATAGCTTGGGTCAGTGGCAATAGGAGAAAATCTGATCTCAGTGTAGAACTCTAGAGTTTCAAACCTATCACTATCAATTGAACAGGTGAGTATTGATTATGATGATTTTGTACAAACTACTGTTATCTTCCTTGGTTGCCCTTCAAGTTATTGGTCCTTCATGGGTTCTGGCCATTCAAACATCTCAAGCCTTTGTCCAAGGGGTTTCGAAGAGCCAGGCACTTATCGCAGGTATACGTGGGGTGGTGACGGTCACCCCGGGAAATAACAGTCCAGGGTATGCCCCGAAATATCGGTCTGCCTATTGGAGATGTGATTAGCACAGAAGAAGAATCTGTTGCGGAAATTTTATTAGAAAATCAAGGGTTAGTCACCATTCAAGAGTATTCTGAGGTCACGTTGGACAAGAAGATCGATGGTGGGCTTTCTTTAAGGTTGGAAGTAGGGGCGGCAGAATGGTCCATTCCTACTCATCGTCAAGGTGGGATTCCCTTAACCTTCACGACACCTAATATTCGTGCGACGACTCATGGAGGATTGGTAACGGCAGAAGTGCAACCGACCTTAGGGGAAATGGCCCGGATTTCCCGACCGCGTGATTCGTTTTTGATCCGAGCCAGCTTTCAGGCGCAAGCAGCAAGGGATGTCGGGCTTTTGGAAACTTTTTGTGTGAAAGAGGGAGAATTGACAGTCAAATATCCTGGCGCGCAACAGGGTCTGTGGCAACATGAGACGGTGACGCCTGGAGAATGTCGAGGATTTTTGAATGGACAACCACGCGCTATGCCGAGCGCCATGGGGACCGAATATCGGCTGGCTGATTGGCGGGCGGTTTGTGCTGTGGGAGCCCATTGCGAGATCCCAGAATCGGCGAAGAAATTGATTGCGAAAAAACAGACGGCCCAGGCGTTAGCGTTAGAGCAGGCATTGTTAGGAACTACTTCAGAGGAATGTGAATTGGCAGGATCTAATAAACAAGAATGTATCATCGATGAGCAGGTTGTTTTAGCCACCACTGGTCTCACCAATGGTAATTTAGCTGGTGATATTCAAGGGGGTGGACCGGGGGGTGGGGATACAGGCGGTGTGATCCTACCTTGCACAGGGGATCCGCAATTTTGTGGTGGTGGTAACGGTAACGGTGGTTCACTCTCTCTACCAGAATCCCCAGGATCTAACGTGGGTGGAATGGGCCCCCCACTTACTCCATTTTTAAATGATGGGGGTGTTGGTATTGGAGGACCTCCCCCACCATCGCGACCCACCAATATTCAGGCAGGTGAGTCGCTTTGGCCCGTAAATGGAATGCCGGGAGGGCAAGGCTTGCTTAATTTCCTCAAGGGAGATTTTACCTCGGACAAAGAATTGCTTTTAGCGGATAGCGGACTCTTGGCGTCCGCACCACATCTAGGAAAGGCCCCTCAGAACTCGTTAGTGGTAAGTGACCTCAGCCCTGATGGAGCAGGAAGTCCTTCCAACCAAAATTTGCCACTGGAATTTGCCGCTTTTTTTAGCAGTTCGCCTTACAATGGGAATCTTCCTAGTTTTAATCAGCCACCACATTCTAAGGTTCAACTAGGTACAGAAGGGAGTTCCCGTTTGGATCAACCCGAGCAAATTGCCCAATTTGCCAGATCGTCTTTGATTGATCCTGACAATATATTAGCCTCGCTGCCGGAAGGGGGGGCCGAATTTCCTTGTCAAGCCTCCTCGCTGTCTTGCTTTGAAGTTATTTTAGCTGCTGGATTGGGGGGTCTTGAAGAACCTGTCCCAAACCCTGACTCGGATGCAGGAATTGATGGAGCGATTCAGGTTCGTAGCGCATCGACGAATGACCTTACGCCTGGTGACAATCGGTTAGTGACTTTGAAAAAAGGTGTTGTTCTCGGCGGCACACAGGTAAGTTTAGCTCTCCAGGAAAAAACCAATGACAGTTTTTCAGGGTTGGAGCCTACGCTGGGCCAAGCTATTCAAAGTTCGGCCGTTTCTATTCTGGGAGTACCGGGAGATCCCGCGTTGGTGAATGTAGAGGATCGGATCTTGGCTATTTTAGGGGGCAGTGGCATTCAATCGGCCGATCCGACGATGACGACGGCTTTGCTGGCTATACTGGATGGGACGCTACGGGGACCCGTTGTACCTTCGGTTATCGCAAAAGATGCTGCCGGTGATGATATTTTTCGAGAAGATGTGTCTCCCGTTATTGAAATGATTGGCGGAAGCGCTGAGGTGACAACTGGAGTTATGGTTGGGTCAACCGCCGGTATTGGCCAAACGGGTGATTTGGATCAAGCTCTTTTAGAAGCCTCTTCCCCTCTATTGGCCATGATGCAAAGCAGTCTGACCACGGCATCGGATTTTGGACGAGTGGCCGGTCAAAATGCAAAATTAGTGGCCACCTTAATCCCAGGTGATGCAGTGGTTCGTCTTAATGCCAGTTCCCTAATGGTAAATGGGAATTTGTTCAGTGTGACGGGTGGAGGCCAACTTATTGTGAATGGTAATCTCTTATCTGTTCAAGGCGGCAGTTCGGTCACTCTTAATGGTGGGGTGTTTGTGAATGTAGGATCCGGATCGTTGTTTTCCTTAACCAATGGGGCCTTGGTTGATTTTGGTACGGGAAACAATGTTGTGAATGTCTCGAATACTCTATGTGCCGGCGGGGGGTGTTTTGCCCCCTTTACTAATCCTGCTTACCAAGTAGCTGGGAGTCCATCGGATTTTTCTGTTGCACCTGGCTTTGATCCATTTTTGGACCTTGGCACATTTCCTGATGGAAGCGTCAATACCCTCAACGTGGCACCCGATTCGGCTGTTTTAGCTGTTGAGCCCGGGGGCTCCATTCAGCTTCAATAATAGATGAGGAAAAACATGGAGAGCCAATATGTTCCAGAAGTTGGTTAAGGGACATGTTGTCGGGTGGTCTTCAAATTGAACCGTCTTGAATCAGGTATTCCAAACGGAAAAAGTCCCTACACCCTCTAGAATAATTTTCCCTAACGCTGACATATCCCACCACCCATTTAAATCAACTGATACCTAAATTGAGCCATTTTTCATGGCGATCTGCACCTAGCCCTTGCGCGCCAGCGATTATGAAAAGCCTCGCCAGACCGAGTGGGTCTGCCTGCCTCGTTTTTCAAAACCCCTGGCATTCCAAGGTCTTGGCCCATCTCATCCATAAGAATCGCTCAACTTAGGTGACAGATAGAAATCCTCCGAAGTGGCCATAAAATTCAATGGCGTATGTTTAGCATTTACGTTTGCTCGTTGTTATGTGTGTGGCGTAGGAGCATTTGCCTAGGGCTGATATGGCTTGGATGGAAGTGTCCCAGTTCTTTAGTAGCTCAAATAGGGGTACTGGAATGCTCGGTCTTCTTGCCACCAAATGGTATATGAGCTTCCCCCAAAGCTACCGTAGATCGGTCCGAACACTTCCAATACATTTTCCTTCGGAGGGCGGACCAACTCGCTCCCCTCAAGCAAGCCCGCCAGCTGATGAGAGCGTCCCTCCCTTGGGCCAGACGGCAGGCGTCGGGTCATGGGAAACGAACATTTCAGTGATCCTAGTGTAGTGTATTAAACTGAATGGTGATATGAGAGGGCTTGGCGTGCCCGCCCCACTTTCACCAAAATGTCTTCCGCAGACTTTGTCCACACAAACGGTTTCTTGTTGTCGTTATGCGTGTCGATAAATCGCGTGATGGCGGCCTCCAACTCTTTGACCGAGGTGAAGACGCCGCGCCGCAACCGCTTTTGCGTCAGCAACCCAAAAAATCTTTCCACCAAATTCAGCCATGACGAACTCGTTGGGATAAAATGCAGATGGACCCTTGTGTTGTGCTTCAACCACGCTTTGATTTTCTTATGTTTATGGGTCGCATAATTGTCCACAATCAGATGCAACGCCAAGTGCTTGGGAGTCTGCTTTTCGACTTTCTGTAAGAATGACCGAAACTCCTTATGGGTATGGCGTTGTCGGCATTCCCCAATGACCGCTCCTGTCAGGGTATTTAAGGCCGCAAATAAGGTGCTGGTGCCATGCCGTTTATAGTCGTGCGTCATCGTGCCACACCGTCCGGGCTTCATCGGCAAGCCAGGCTGCGTGCGATCCAGTGCTTGGATCGAACTCTTCTCATCAATGCAGAAGACCACCGCTTTCTCTGGTGGTGCTA
>QIDY01000230.1 GCA_003228495.1 Nitrospirota bacterium | reverse complement strand
AGCAAATCGCACGACCTTATCTTCAATGGACGGGCAGTAGCGCGGCCCAGTGGATTCAATCATTCCACAATACATGGGCTAGCGATCCAGATTGTTCTTAATAATGTCGTGGACCTGCTCATTTGTAAACGTAATATGACAGTCCACCTGGGGATTGGGAATATGTTTGGTTTTGAAGGAAAATGGGCGAGGAACAGGGTCCCCCGGCTGCGGCGCCATGACGTCAAAATTAATAGAATCTCGATCAAGGCGAGGCGGGGTTCCCGTTTTTAACCGTCCGATTTCAAAGCCAAAATCCAACATGCAGTCCGACAGATGCTCTGCGGATAGTTCCCCGGCCCGCCCCCCCGGAAGATGGGTCAGGCCGATGTGCATGAGCCCTTTGAGAAACGTTCCCGACGTTAGCACTACCGCTTGCGTGGCCATAGTTTCGCCGGTACTGGTCCGCACACCCGTGACCGCTCCATTGTGAGTCAGAATTCGGTCTACGGTGCCCGGCAAAATGGTCAGGTTGTTCTGTATCGATAATGTCTTTTGCATTTGGGCGCCGTAGAGGTCTTTGTCACATTGCACTCTCGTCGCTCGCACAGCTGGACCCTTGCGTGTATTTAATATCCGAAATTGGATGCCGGCCTTATCCGTATTCACACCCATTTCCCCACCAAGGGCATCAATTTCCTTCACCAAATGCCCTTTACCAATTCCCCCAACGGCAGGGTTGCAAGGCATCTGTGCAATTTTGCAGGGATCGATGGTTAGCAAGAGCACCTGACAGCCCATCCGAGCTGCCGCCAATGCCGCTTCGCAGCCCGCATGCCCTCCACCAACCACAACAATATGAAATTCCTTACTCATTGCTCATATCAAGGCTCCTAGTGCTTCAACATCAAGAATACTGCCTTGAATAATACCGATCTGTACCTGTGATGTGTTCATTGAAAGCCTTGCGGACTCATTGCCCCCTATCACCGTTGGGTTTTCGCTATAATAGAAATTTCACGTATGGAACGTCTAGTAAATCCTGGATATTTGTCCGCAAACGGGTAGCCTCCATGAGAAAAGAGGCGTAACTTTTCACAGCATGGAAGAACGTCTGACCGACCAGCAATGTTGGGAGCTATTTCAGCAACTTTTTCCAGGAGGATTGGAGGACCCGACGTTGGTTGAAGAGTTGGCGCCCAAAGGGTGGGACGAGTCACCGCTCGTACGAGCGTTTCATCCAACCGTTGAACAGGCCTATGACGAAACGATTCGGATTCAGGAAAATATCAATAGACTTCGAACTCATGTTGGGCGATCCCAGAACGCCAATGATGATTCGAAAGGAGACTCGCCCTCTTTTAATGAATTCAAAAATGCATTTCATCCTCAACCGATTGAGCCGAGTGAGGAATGCATTGATTTGCTAGGAAAATGTTTGTGGGATATTTTCTCCGATAACCATGAAGTGTGGACAGCTGATGACAACCTCGTCGATCTCGGCTCGTTTCGTGGGTCAGCCAGGTTTATCGCTGATTTCAGGGATCGGAATGAGAGCTGGAAGGATCAAGATATTAGAGGTGGAAGTTATATGGATTTCTATATGGGTACGGCATTAATCAGCCATCGAACGGATCTGAGTCCGATCTACCGGCTGATTTTTCGTCGCCTGCACCGACTTGGAATTGACTGGAGGTACAAGCACCCGAGACTGTCCTTGGTCGACCTCAGTGGTTTAACAGGGCAGCTGGAGGAGCAAGAGGGAACACCAGAAGTCTATCAATATGATCCGACCGAGTCGTATTGGAGAGACAAAGAACATGCCAAACGCAAGAAGGAAATTGCTGAGATGCAAGAAGAGCTCGATGATGCCTATAGAGAATCAGTTGAACAGGCTCGGACGAGTCCCCCACCTCGAACCGTACGAGCCTATCAGCAGATATACGGTCATTGGCCGGTCGGTTGGCCGCCCCATGCCGATCAAGAGGATTGACGAACAAAGCATACGACTGTCGAATATGTACTTGCACCATGAGCAAATTTGGCCATGGCAGTTACAACCCCCAGGAGCGCCGGGCATGTTCAAAAAAGCATGCCCTGAGTCTTTCCGAAGGGTCCGTTCAGCAAGGCCGCAGTATTGCTTGCAGCGTCCCGCAGGGCGCGACTAGCTTGACTCATCCCGGAGGGTGAACCTTTGTATTGACGCGCGGAGCGCACTCTCAGTACGTGAGCACGGCAAAAGGGCGGAGGTCAGGCAAAAAGGACAGAAGTTGATGTCTGCGCTATGATTGTGGTATGTTAGTAGTATGAAATCAAAGACATCTATCACACTATCAGAAGACCTTTTGGATGCTATCGATCGTCGGTCTGGTCAGTTCAAGAACCGATCCGATTTTATTGAGACAGCCGTTCGTTCCTACATTGCTCACATAGCACGTCAGGAGCAGAACGCGAAGGATCTGGCCATTATCAATCGACGGGCAGATCAATTAAATAAAGAAGCAGCTGATGTACTGGCGTATCAGGTCATTCCGTGAAGAGAGGCGAACTCTATCGTGTCTCCCATCCTTCGGCCAAAGATTCACGCAAGCACCGGGTCTTCGTGATTGTTGGCCGTCAGGTCGTGCTTGATTCTCGTCTGTCGACGGTGGTCTGTGCCCCTATTTATTCAAGTCATGATGGGCTTTCAACTCAAGTGCTAGTCGGAATCAATGAGGGCCTCAAACATGACAGCAGCATTCACTGCGATGAGTTGATTAGCTTGCAAAAAACCGTCTTGACCAACTATGTGGGAGCCTTATCTTTATCGAAACATGATGCCCTCAACCAAGCCCTGCGCCTAGCATTGGATCTACCAGAATTATTGCGCGGGTAAGCAGCAGAGATTCTGACCTCGTGTCCTGTCGCTCTTGAAATCTATTTACAAGAAAATGATCGGTATGGGCCTGTTGAATATTATCGCCCGTACCCCGGGGTGCGAGCGACGTCAGCAGCCAAGGGAATGGTCAAAAAAGTTCGTCCTGCAGGACCGCGAATCGCTTGCTAGATCCCGCAGGGGCTTAACTTTGTTTGGCGCACGGAGCCTACTCTCAGTACGTGAGCACGACAAAATGGCGAGAACACATTGCCTGCCCCCTCCTGAAAGGTGGCTCCTTTGCTTTCAACATTCCCTCAGTGTAACGCCGAACCTGTGCTCCACAAAGCTTCACTTCAGTGCCTGAGCCCTCACGCTCCCTTTGCCCAATTCCAAGCCCACACCACCAGCCAAACGAACGGCTGAGCCTGATCCATGATAAAAGGGTTCTGCCAACCCCGCTCGCAGCGTGAACACCCGCATGGCGTCCGCAGTTTGACCGTCCGCGAACGGCTTTGGGACATGGCTGTCGATCCCAAAAGGCTTTTTGAAATTCTTATCCTCAGTGGAGCGTTGGATAGAAGAACGGCATGGATCTGGATTGCTATTGATTTACTTGGGAAACGCTTCCTTAATGCTGTCATTGGAACCCGATGCGTTGTGACGGGCGAACAATTATGGGAGGCCATCAAGAGTCCGCTCATTGCCCAGATCATGACGGACAATTGGGAACCCACATGAGCACTTCGTTCTTTCAGAGAAACACATCCAGTCAAAGGCGGAAATCTTCACCATCGAAGGCTCCAATGGTTTAGTACGGCATTTTCTGGCCCGCTTTCGCCAAAAGATAGAGTGTTACAGCAAGAGCGAAACAATCTTGGCATATTCGATCATCCTCTTGAGGGTCAAGCGGAACGGCGAATTGGAATATATTTTAAATTAACAATGCCTTAATTTTTCGAGAGTATTTATCTAAAGATAGATAATCTAAAGATAGATAATGGGGTTGTTTGATACTCATGAAAGATGTCCGGCTGGGTCAGGGCACACCACATCTTGATGGCGTTCTCGACCATTTCTTCCTTTTTCGAGACGACCTTGGTCCGTCGGGTCATGCCTCCCAGATGGTGGCGCGTGTTACTGTTGTCACGCTCAATGGCCACCATGTGCGTTTTGCCGGTGATATGTCGTTCCTTGGGTCACACGTTCGCAAAGGCCTCCCAGTCATCCGTATAGAAGAGGCGTCCTTTTAGGTGTTTGACTTTCTCGTAGAGCCGCTGGAAGGTTGCAGCATCACGACCGCCGAGCACCCAGGCCACGGTTCGCTCTGAAGCACGATCCAGGGCTTTGATGATCCAC
>QIDY01000402.1 GCA_003228495.1 Nitrospirota bacterium | reverse complement strand
CCATCCTGCTGAAGCGTCAAATTATACGGGGCGGATTGGCCATAGGCCGTCAGCAACGAAAAGGCCGGGAAGGCTCCCGGGGCCGCATCCATAAATTGTTTAGTCAATTCGAACGGCTCCATTCCCTGATCCGAGTCCATCCCCAACACAAAGTTCGCTTGCACATACGGGATATACCGAAGAATCATATTAATATGATCCGCCACTTGCTTAACTTTCTCTTGGCCGGTTTGTCGCCCGGTGCGGGATTTCCCCCCCATATCGTACCAGGACTCGATGCCCGGCAATATGGCTCCAAAGCCATTCTGTTTTAATCGCTTCAAATGGGGCTCTGACAAGATCGAGAGCGTGCTTTCTGCAATAAACTTAATGCGATTCGGTGGAATGGCCGTTTCGATTGCTTGCATATAGTCTTGAAACCGGACGCCAAAGTTCGGATCGTGCCAGGCCACAATCGGACGTTTCATTTTGGTCAGGAGGAACTTCAGATCTTCGCTGATCTGATCGAAGGACAGCGGTTGATAATCCACTTCAGCATCCACACAAAAGCCGCAGGTATAGGGACACCCCATGCTCCCGATCATCGGGACGATTTTAAACGACGTCGGCGCCTTGTCTATGGTGGGTTCAATGAACTTCCAGCGTTCCTTGACTCCAGGTAATTCCATGGGTTGCTGTTTGGCCTGGAGGTGCTGCCCCAAAGGTCGATGGGGCGCACAATCGGTCAGAATATCATGGATCAGCGATTTATCGGTAAAGCCAAGGACATAATCGAAATATTGAACAGAGTCCTGCGGATAACTTCTGGCATGAGGTCCGCCCAACACCGTCACGGCCCCACGAGTTCGAAACAGATTACTAATCGCATAGGCCGTCAAGGCGGAACGGGTAAAGGAGCCAATAAAGATAATATCCGTTTCTTCCAGTAATTCCTGATGCAGATCTTCGCGTCCCGTATAACAAATAAAACGCACTTGATGACCCAATTCCTCGCACCACACACCGACGACTTGGGGCATGATGCTGGCCAGGTTTTGGTTCATCACACGGGCAAAGAGAGAATTCGTCGGACCTTTCGTGACAAGATCAAGAATCGTGACCCGAAGTCGGCGCATAGATATCCCCAGGAGAAAAAAGAACCGGTTTAATAATGTGTTGGATAAAGAAGGGTAAGGAAAGGAGGGGGCCTCCGATTAAGAAAGACCGTAATCCCAAAGATACCACTAGGTCAAGGACCCACAAACCTCAAAAAGAAAGCAGTGATCCTACAATACGCGAAAAAAACACGTCGACAGAAATTTCACACTCCAATTGGTAGCCATGAGGCCGAATGGGATACGCGATTCTACGATATCATGCCCCTGATCTCTCACAAACGCCGACCCACACATCGGTCAACCAGCAACTTCACGTCACACCGCCATGCCCGAATTCTCTATGTGATCTGACGGTGTTCGTTAACATGATTCCAAAGTTATTACACCTACTTTAAATCAGTCCCCTCCCAAATGGTTCGTGTCGCTTCAAGTCTGACATTCATGCAATCCTTCCCGGGAAATTCGATCGTGTGGCATCTGTTGACTTCCCGACTTGGACCTATACTTGTCATAGCACCCCTTTTGCTCATGCCCCATCGACTTTGTATGATGCTACTATACTGTCTTAACTTTCTGATGAGATTCTCCCGCTTACCCCACATTTCGTTCCTCTTAGGAATGAATCCCCAAAGGGTCGAGGGAATGTTGAAATGTCTTCGTTGAAAGTGACAAAACGACATCGGTGAAAGGAACTGATCCATGTCTGACCCATCCCTTAATCTCAGCCCCATCATCAATTCTATGCAAGCTCCTATCCGACGCTACGCGGAGCGCATTCAAGAATTAGGCGGGACAAATACTCTCACATTAGTATTATTTGGATCGCTTGCTGCCGGCAGCTTTGATCCCGCTCGTCACACAGCCCGAAGTGTCCTCGTTCTTCAAGCTGTGGATCTGGACATGCTTCGCCAATTTGCAAAAGATGGTGCCAAGCTTGGGAAAGCCAGGATCGCAGCCCCGTTGATCATGACACCGGAATATATCGAAGCCTCTGTGGATGTGTTTCCTCTTGAGTTCATAGAAATTCAGCAACGGCATCTCTGTGTATTTGGCCCCGATCATTTCGAGGGCCTTTCATTTGATCCCACCCATGTTCGTTTGGAATGTGAACGCGAACTCAAAACCTTGCTCATTAGCATGCGCCAAGCGCTATTGTCCGCGGCCGGCCATGAAAAATTATTCAAAACGATTGAAGCGGATGTCGCGGATCGTCTCATGCGCACCCTTCGTGGTCTGCTGTGGCTGCATGAGAAGAAAGAAGGACTATCGGCTCTACAAACCATTGAGGAAGTAGAGCAAAGTACGAATCACGCATTACCAGGACTCCGGGATGCCATTCAGGAGACGGGGCAACATGGGTGGGCAGAGTTCCAAGCGCTGTACCACGAGATTGACACATTAAGGAAACTGATTGATGCGTGGTAACACATCATTCAAATTCCTGCTTGCCATCCTCCTTCTCACCGGCTTGTTTGTTGATGGTCTCCTCTACGCCGAAGTCCTGATCAAAGATCCAGGAACCTACGTCGTGGACACCGCTGGCGTGATGCAGGCATCGGATAGAGGACAACTCGAAGGCTGGCTACGGGAGCTTGAACAAAAAACCACCGCTCAGGTCAAGGTCTTGACCATTCAGACTACTGAAGGAGAAGATATTTTTAGTTTTGCTCAGCGACATGCGGAGGCATGGAAATTAGGACAAACAGGGAAAGATAATGGAGCGCTGGTTGTGCTTGCCTTGAAAGAACGCCGCGTGCGGATACAGACCGGATATGGCCTGGAAGGGGTTCTGCCCGACTCATGGACCGGGTCGCTATCACGAGGCATGGCTTCTCAATTTTTTAAGCAGGGGAAATATTCCCAGGGTCTTCTCCAGCTCACGATTGCCACCGCCAACAAAGTCGCCGATGACGCACAGGTTCAACTGACAGGCATTCCGAATATCCGGTATCGTCCCGGTGACTCCCGCAGTTCTCGTGGTTGGCTGTCGGGGATCTTGTTTCCGCTTTTCATTTTGTTCGCCATTTTCAATTCTATGACCCGAAGACGACGCTATTATTCAAGATGGGGCGGAGGAGGCCTCATGGGAGGCATGCTTTTAGGAGGCATGTTAGGAAGTCTAGGCGGACGACGATCACACTGGGGCGGGTCTTCGAGTGGGTTCGGAGGTGGTTTTGGCGGTGGATTCGGAGGAGGATCATTCGGAGGTGGAGGCGGTTTTGGTGGAGGCGGCGGCGGAGCCAGTTGGTAGCTTCACGTAAAAAGGGGTATCAATAATTGAATAGCCGAGTGAAGGAGGAGACACTGTGAGCGCAAGCCGAATTCTTTTGATTGGGTTTGGGGTGGTTGTTGCACTTTTTTTATTAGCGGGTGGGTGCGTGTATTCCGGCTATAACCAGGTCATCACCTATGATGAAGCCGTCAAAAGCCAATGGGCTCAAGTAGAAAACCAACTCCAGCGACGATTCGAGCTCATTCCCAACTTGATCGAAACCGTGAAAGGTGTCGCCAAACAGGAAGAGAAAATTTTCCTTGGTGTCGCCGAGGCCAGAAAAGCGTATTTCCAGGCTGACTCAATTAATGCTAAAGCCAAAGCCGCCGGTGGAATGGAAGGAGCCCTTTCTCGCTTACTATTGTTGCGCGAAACCTATCCTCAGCTCAAGTCCGATCAATCATTCCTTAAACTACAAGATCAATTGGAAGGCACCGAAAATCGTTTGTCCGTCGAACGCAAACGCTATAACGATGCAGTGCGCCAACTGAACACATACATCCGCAAGCTCCTCGGAAGATTTTATGCCGGGTTAGCAGATATAGGCCAAGCCGAATATTTTGAAATCCAAGAA
>QIDY01000351.1 GCA_003228495.1 Nitrospirota bacterium | reverse complement strand
TGATTTGACAAAATAATGCGATGACGTCTTGGTACGTATGGCAATCACAATTGAACACAATAACTTCGGCTTCGAAATCTCTTCCTGTCCCTAAATCGGTGGTTTCTTGAGTATGGGGAACATCAACGGTTTTGCTGGCCAGACTCTGCATGGGAAGACATTGTAGCAACGGAATGGTTGCCTCTCAACATAGGTAAGAAAGCGAGAATGGAATGGTCAAGGTCCATGCAGAAAGAACCGAAACGTAAGGCTCAAGCATAAGGCTCAAGCAGGTATAAATCGGCGAGAAAAAACACTCTCATAAAACAAACAATCTTGGTCACGGGGGCTGCAGGTTTTATCGGCAGTCATGCCGTTGAACGACTCGTCAAGCGTGGAGATCATGTCATCGGTCTGGATAATTTGAATGATTATTATGATCCATCGAGAAAGGAAGCCAATCTTCGAGAAGTGACGGAGCAGGCGCTTGCCAATCAATGGCCGGGAACCTTCAAATTTTTAAAGGCGGATATTCGTGACCGGCAAGTCATCGCGGATCTTTTTTCCGATCATCGGATTGATGTCATTATCCATTTAGCGGCAATGGCCGGCGTACGCGTGTCTATTGATGATCCTGGATTATACTACGATGTGAATGTGTTGGGCACGCTCACGTTACTTGATGCCGCCGTTGGGAGGATTGGACCAAAGAACCCCAAGAAACTGCCGACCTTTATTTTTGCTTCGACGTCGTCGGTGTATGGAAATACGGAAACGGTGCCTTTCGTCCCTGAAGATGCCTGTGATCGACCGTTGGCGCCCTATGCCGCGAGTAAGCGAGCCAGTGAGTTGTTAGGCTACACCTATCATCATCTGTATGGAGTGAATTGCACCGTTTTTCGGTTTTTTACCGTCTATGGTCCCCGTGGCCGTCCGGACATGATGGCCTATAAAGTCTTGGATAATATTTTTACCGGATGTGAGGTCCCTCTCTATAACAATGGCGATATGTATCGGGATTGGACGTATGTCGAGGATATTGTCAGTGGGCTGGTTGCGGCGGTTGATCGCCCGCTGGGATATGAAATTTTAAACCTTGGCCGTGGGGAGCCGGTTCATTTGGTTGATTTTATCAAAGGCATCGAACAATTGGCGGGGCATTCGGCCAAGTTAACCTCGGCTCCCATGTTGGATGCGGATATCGCCTATACCTTTGCGGATATATCCAAGACCCGAGAGCTTCTGCAGTATGACCCGCAAACATCCGTACCGGAAGGGGTTGCGCAGTTTTGGAAATGGTATCAGACCGCCGTGCTTTCTTCCTCCTCTCCGAACGCCCGGTAGGGCATGCCGGGTTTCTCACCTCCCCTTTTTCCTACCCTTGTGTAACGACTCAGGCGGATAGACTGAAGGCCGAAGGCTTTTAGGGGCGAATCATGCCTCATCATCCAGGTCACCTTTTAGGTGATGAGTCAATTTTTACATTTCCTAGGTGCGTCAAGGGGTTGTGCAGACTTTCGTGATCCAACTGCTGTTTTTAGGTTGAAGGATGTTTTGGTCGATTTTGCTATTTTGTTGTGAGTCCTTAAGTTTTCCACGGATTTGCCGACAAGTGTTCTAGGAGACCCTTTCATAGACCTTATGAAAGGTGAGGGGTTTGATTGGAGAATTGGTCTGCCTGCAGGCTTTATGAATAAAAACGCAGCGCAGGGTATTGAAGGGCGGAAAGAAGCGAATGAAACCAGCAACCATTATACCAGGAGGATCTCATGTGTGTAAGTCAAAACAACAATAGGCTTTTTCTTGCTATTCTGTTGGGAGTGTTCATGGCCTCGGGGTGTAGTGGGCATTCAGTCAAGTTTGGGGCAAACTCAGAAGGAGAGGAGATGGTTTCAAGCGAAGAGGAAATGGGTACCTCTGTAGAAAACGTTCCTCATGGGTCTGTTCGAAACACCGATGGCACAACGGTTCACGGCGGAATGGTTGATGGAAATAATGCTAATCTCCCGGCGAGCCAGGGTGCGTTTCCGGTTTTGCCGAGTAGCCGTGACATGAAATCAGAAATGATAGTGGGGAACGGAACTTCCCTTATCCCGGGGAGTGCCGATTATGGACAGCAATTTAATGGGGTGGATGGTTCGGGTCCCAACCATGGTTCAGTGACAGGATTTGGGAGCGGGGCTGCTGATCCGAATAATCCGGATCCGGAAGCATGGGCAAACGCATATCTACAAGAGGGAAAGAGTCAACAAGATTTTTATGGGGATCCTTCGACTGGCTCGTCGAGTGACAATGGAAGTCACAACGGGATTGGGGAGACGGCGAACTATGGCCATAATTACCCTGGCGTGCCAGGAAGCGGGCCAAACCATGGAGCCGTCGATGGATTTAGTCAAGGGAGCGCCTCATCCGTGGACACCAATCCGGAAATGTGGGCTCAAGCCTATTTGAAGGAAAATGGGGGCCCTTCACCGGAATATGTGAATCCCGATATGAACATTGCCCAAGCCAAGGAGCACAAGAATTCTCGTTCGATGGGAATGAAGGAGTCGATGGGAGAACCTATGGCTGTAGGCCATGCGAGCAGAGGGTTTGAAGGTCGTATGCAGGATATTTATTTTGCCTTTGATAGTTGGAAGATTTCTGCCGAGGGGGCTCGGTATCTGGAAGAAGACGCTCAATGGTTACAGGCCAATCCTGAAAAAGCGTTAACGATTGAGGGTCATTGCGATCAGAGAGGAACACAAGACTATAATCTTGTTCTTGGGAAAAGACGGGCCGAAGCCGCACGCGAATATTTAATCAATTTGGGTGTACAAGCTCAGCGGATCAAGATTGTGTCGTATGGAAAAGAACGGCCCTTCTGTCAAAATAATCATGCAGATTGTTTTCAACAGAACCGGCGAAATCATATGGTTGTTCGAGTGACCCAATCGTAAATTCACGATTGGCCTCATGGAGATTCCCATGAGGTGTAGGTGTTCAAAAAAAGAGGATGCGAAAAATTCGTATCCTCTTTTTTTATGATGGCCATATGAAAAAAGGAAAGGTGTTCGGTGTATCGATGGCTCACCAGCCTGGTCATCCTGAATCTCCTGAAATCCTTCAAGAAATCTTGCACCGATGTAGAGGGAGTGGTACAGTCAGCGCACTTTCCTGGACCATGCCGGAGTGGCGGAACAGGCAGACGCAAGGGACTTAAAATCCCTCGGGCTTACCAGCCCGTCCCGGTTCAAGTCCGGGCTCCGGCACCAATCATTGAATTATAAGGGTCATTAGAGGGGTCAGGTCTAGATTCATTGTCTCTTTGTTTGTTGCTCGCCTCTTCCCGCTCGCACAATCTTTCCCACCGTCGTGAAATGAAGGCGAAAAAACTCTGCGAGCTGTTGATAGCTATAGTCTCCGGTCGCATAAGCGGCCATGATAGCCTGATTGCGCGTGCCATGTGCGTGAGCGATCTCGGTGTTCAGACCGGAGTCAAGGGTAACAAACGTGCCGGATACAGAGGTAACACTTTGGTTAGTGAGTTTTCCGTACATTAATCCTCTTAATCGTATGGTGACAGAAGCGCACATCATAGATCCCATCCTCCTTTGTTGGGACCAGGCCTACTGGGTAGCCCCGGAAGGCGCGACTGACTTCAAACACCTGTCCCCGAAAATGGACTTCGCCCTTCTGCTGGACCTTGCGGACGGTGACACCCATGTCATACACAATCGGCGGCAAGATCTCGGGATAAGCGCGCAGGCTGGGCTCATACCGCGTGGCGGGGACCGCCAACTCCAACGCCTCATGTGGGCGGTCATGGTTATACACCTGCCGCCACCGATTAAAGGCCTGCTGCAGATGCGCTGGATTGCGCCATTGCGCTTGCTGCAGCACTTCCCGATTCAGGCTTCCATAGAAGCGTTCATCTTTGCCCATCGTTTGGGGATGGTACGGCCGACTGTGACTGATGCATACCCACCCGAATCAACCAGACGGTCAAGACGGTGTAGGGCTGTTCGCCGGTATGCCCCCAGGGATTCCCGTTATCGGTCAGCAGGCGATTGGGCAAGCCATACTGCCGAAACACCGTGATCAAGGCCGCCTGTACCACCTCGCGGGTCTGCGCACGCAGCGCTTGGAGGCACAGATTAAACCGCGAATGGTCATCGAGGATGGTCAAGGCTTGACGAGGAGCGGTCCGAGTGGGGATGGGGCCCTTAAAATCCATCTGCCACAAATCATTGGGAGCGGGATGTTCAAAGCGTTGCCAGGCATGGGCCGTGGCCGTGGCCGCTGGAGTGAGCAACCCTTCGCGCTTCAACAAGGCCGTGATCGTACTACAGGCTGGCACCGCTGGCAGACCGTGGGTTTTCGCTCGCTGCCGCAGTTTGCGCGCCCCCCACGCCGGATGCTGCTGCCGTTCCGCCACCAGAAATGCTTGAGTGGGCTCCGGCACGTGATAGTGCACCCGATGCGGGCGGCGCGACCGATCGGCCAGCCCCGCCATACCTTCGGTGCGAAACCGCTGCACCCATTTGTAGCCCGTCTTGCGGCTAATCTGAAACCGTCGACACAATTCCGTCATCGAAATCTTCTGACTTTCGACCAAGTGAACCAATTCTTGCCGCAACGACATGCGATTCCTTTCAGCCCAGGGCATACCGACCTCCTTGGTAAAGATGGAGGTGGCAGCATGCCACAGAAGCGAAAAGTGTTACCCATGTCTATAGTCTATACAAAGTCTACTAACGGTTTCACGTCCACGATTCCATCGCTTTGTCCTGCGAGATGGGCATGCACACTACTCCAGCGGTACTCCCAGTGCGCGTTCACCATGGCCGCTCTCACGGGATTCAGTTCAACATAGGCCGCGGCGGCGAGGACATACCGTTCATCCATCACGAACGAAGAAAAGCGCCCTTGCCATAAATAGCCACGCCAGCCTTCCCGAAAATTAATATAACGCGTATAGCGACGATGTGCTTCTCCGATCGCTCTACTTAAATGGGACCGTTCGTTCGGGGTGACGATTAAGTGGACATGATTGGTCATGAGACAATAACTCCAGATAGCTACCCCTTCTTCCCGACACCAGTGGGCGATCAAGTGTAAGTACTCGGCATAATCGTCATCACAGAAAAATACAGCCTGGCGTCGATTGCCCCGTTGGGTGATGTGATGGGGATACCCGGGAATCACAATTCTTGCTATTCTGGCCATACGAGAAGTGTACCTTAATTAGGTATTGTGTCCCCTTAATTCTTTACTTTATTTCTCTGGGTTGAGGAAGTTGTTGTTTAATAATGAGAGAGAGGGAAGTTTATGCTTTGTTTCATGACGAATACATTCAAAAAATTTTGGTTCGCGGGGCTGGTGGTCGTTGCCACAGGCCTGTTCTTGGGAAATGTCAATTCATCGTTCG
>QIDY01000288.1 GCA_003228495.1 Nitrospirota bacterium | reverse complement strand
TCGTGCCACCTCTCGGTTTTGGAGCCAGCTCCGATTCAACCGGAACGACCAGCTGCCAAAGGGCAGCCTCTTCCAGTTCCTCCGGAGGATGATGTGCGTAAAGAAGAACGGCGAGCAGCTCTTCACGAGGTGAGTTCGTTTCTGGCTACGGAAATTCGAGAACCCATCGGGTTTATTCGAGCCCAGTTGGAAGAAATTACAACTGACTCTGAACTGGACTTTGATTCACAGACCCGTGTTGAAAACGCCATGCGAGATATGATCAGGATGGAAACGGTCCTGAATGAGATTTTAGATTTCGCCAAACCATTGGAGCTTGATCGCAAAATGTGCCGGGTCCAGGATTTATTGGATGAGGCCTTTTCCTTGGTGTCCACTGATTTGCGAGTGAATCGCATTGAAGTGATCAAAAAAGTCCCTGCACGTTTGGCCCAAGTTCGTTGGGATGAAGGAAAAATGAAGCACGTCTTCCTGTGTATTTTTAAAAATTCCATTGAGGCCATGTCTCCTGGTGGACATTTACGCGTTGATGTGATGTTGACCCGGTCACGAAAACCGGAACTTCAAATTACGATTGCCAATGATGGGGTGCCAATCCCGGCAGAACTTGTGGATAAAGTTTTCGAACCCTATTTCACCACCAAACGGTCAGGAACCGGATTAGGCTTAGCAACCGTGAAAAAAGTTGTAGAAGAACATCAGGGTCAAATTCGTATAGCTAGTGAACCTGATAAGGGAACAACCGTAACGATCCTGATGCCGGCTCCGAAGCCACGGGTCCCCCATCGTTCTCGTCGACCGGTCCGCCAAACCAGGGGGGGAGACTCAAAAAAATAAAAATTCTGAACCTTAAACAATTTTACCTAAAGGCTTGACACCACCGCCTAATCTGCCTAAGATTCCGCTCTTCCTTAGAATGTTGAAGCTCACATGTATAGGTCATGACCATTTTCTATTGTTAACCCGTTATAACCAACAAAGGAGCGGTCTTATGAAAGGGATTGGAATTATTCTTGGAACGGTAGGTGCTAGCTGTTTTGCCCTATCATTGGCATTCGCCAATCCAGGTATGCTACCCAAGCATCCAGGATACCCAGCTTCAGGAAAGTCTCCGGTAACCGGCCAATCAACGGCAAATGATGCCGGGCAGGGGAATGCGGTTGGTAACGCCACCCTCCTGCTCTCTCAGGAAGCTGGGACCAAGGCGGCAATCAATGCAACAACCGATACCAATCGTGCCCGGATTAAAAAATCCATGGGTGCCGGGGTGTTGCCAGAAACTGACACGATGAATACAGTTCCCATCAATCCTGCTGGGGCAACCTCAACCGTTATCAAATAAGAAATCAGTTTCTTGCAGTTTAGAAAAAAGGGTGCCATTGTTGGCACCCTTTTTTTGTCTTTTTTCCTAATAGACCACCTATACAGTTAACCCCCTCATCCAGGCAAAACTCACCTTGAATCGGATTCACACGAAACTTGCCGGTTTATTAAAGAACAAAATCCTGGCTGAAGGTCCTATGACGTTTCGGGACTTTATGTCCGCTGCGCTTTTTCATGAGACGCATGGATTTTATACTCAGGCTCCTTCTATTGGTAGTCCTGCTGGACCGTTTAACACCAACGCCAAATTTACCGCTTTTGGATTTGGGGTAGCTCAGGCCATTGAACAGGCAGCCCACATTCTTGGAGACCCAATTCGAGTGATCGAACTCGGGGGAGGAACGGGGCAATTGGGATCCTGCCTTTCTTCTTTCCTCACCATCCCTCATGAATATCTGGTTTTTGAAACAAGCCCAGGCTTACGAGCCAAACAGGCTGAAAAAGGGTTGAAAACCGTTGAGACATTGAAAGGACTTGAGCCAACCGCAACGGTGGTATTTGGCAATGAAGTATTAGATGCCTTACCGGTTCACCGAGTCATGGGGCTGGCAAATGAGGAGATCTGTGAATTATACGTGGATCTGGATGAAGATGGAGAATTTTGTGAACAACCCGGTACGTTATCGAATGCAAAGTTACATCAACGATTACAAGACGAACGCATTCACCTTGGGCGTGGACACATTGCAGAACTGTGTTTGGAATTGACGCCCTTTCTTCAAGAGTTGTCAAGTGTAGTCAAGCCAGGGTATATCATTTTTGTTGACTATGGTGACAAGGCGTCAAATATTTATTCATATCGGCATCGTAATGGGACACTGCGTTCCTATTACCAACAACAACAAATTTATGACCCATTTTTTGCCGTGGGGCAACAAGATATGACTGCGGATGTTGATTTTTCCGCAGTCATTGCCGAGGCAGCAGCCTTAGGACTGGATTTAGCAGGTTGGATCTCGCAGGGAGCATGGCTCACCAATTTAGGAATTCAGAGATTTGTTGAGGCTGGAGACGATTCCCGATCTAGACAACAGGAAGTTGATTTACTAATAAGAGAAACCAGCTTGGGTAGCGCCTTTGATGTCCTCATGTTTAAAACTCCTGGGTTACCCGACGGCCCTGGTCTCGTTCCCATTTATTGACAACACTTGTCAAAATTCTAGCAGGCCTGACAAATCCCACCACAATCGTGGTGCAAGCGACAGAAGTTCGCTGGGAATCAGGTTGAACATTCCTACGGTTCAATAGTGTTCCCCCCAATATGCCGTGAGGCAATATCATATTTTTATTTCTTTTAAACCCACAAAATGCATGCCTCCCCTATTTTTTTTCTACAAAATGTTGTAGACTCCCAAAATTCATTTAAGTAAATCGTTATCTCTCTTCATTTTTCCGCCGTCATACACACCCCATACGTTAGTTGTTTTTCAATGTCCACAAGTTCTGTGGCATGCATGATGCACGGACTCACCTATTGACAAGATAGGAAGCAGGAGGCTTTCAAAGGAGGGAGAGTTATGAATTGTGCACGATGTAACGGACTGATGGTGGTTGATGATTGCCTGGACGTGAAAGGTGGCATGGGAGAGCTCTGGATTCGAGCCTACCGATGCATCATGTGCGGTAATCTGATGGATCCGGTAATCCATCGGCATCGAACCACCCCAGTACAGGCTCAAGTTCTTCCGTTTCGAAAGCGGCTACGAAGAGCCCCCCGAACTCCAGTTGCTCGATTAACCGCGTAAATGGGCGCCTGAGATTCAGGCGATCAAAAAATTTAGTGTCTCAGAGGCGAAACCTGTCTCGAAGTAGGACAACTACCTGTGAGACGAGATTTGGGGACTCTGTCAAAATTGTGATTATTCTCTTAGCTCTTCTGACATATCTCAAACGACGCTAACCACCACGACCCCTGGTGAAGTCGGCATTCAGTCGTTTTACCCCCTCACGTTTTTCTTTTCTCTCAAGTCACAATGTCTGTTTGAGTTTGTCTTCCGAACCTGGTTAAATCACGGGCGTGATTCTTCCTGAAACGATGGCATGGATGATCTGCCACGTTTTCGTCTATTGTTTGCCTTTCCCAACCAACTCTCTATGAAGGATGTTGCCGACTGGTGACTGCCGACCAAATTTTTCTCATAAGCCTTTTGGGCATTCTGGTGGTGTTCTTTGTGTGGGAACGGTGGCGCTACGATCTTGTGGCCCTTGCTGGTTTATTAATTTCCACACTTCTCGGAATTATTCCTGCCGATGAAGCCTTTTTAGGATTTGGCCATCCTGCCGTTGTGACCGTAGCCGCCGTCCTGATCATCAGCCGTGGGTTAAGTAATGCCGGGGCCGTAGAATTTTTTACCCGCTATATCAAGGGGGCAACTTCTTCACCCACGTTACATGTTGCGGGCCTATCGACGGTGGGTGGCTTGCTTTCCACCGTTATGAATAATGTCGGCGCATTGGCTCTGCTGATGCCGGTAGCCATTCAATCCTCGCTCGACGCGAAACGCTCACCGGCGGTCGTGTTGATGCCCTTGGCTTTTGGCACCATTTTAGGTGGAATGGCCACATTAATTGGCACCCCGCC
>QIDY01000296.1 GCA_003228495.1 Nitrospirota bacterium | reverse complement strand
TTGAGCCCTGCAAGGGCGACCCTAATATGAGCTCATTTGAGGGCCGCCCCGTTGGGGCTCGGTCTTTTTTTCATGCTGTTACCTAGGGCTTGCGCCCTAGGATCGGGTAGGAGAGAGGCCTCCCGGCCTCTCGTCGCCGGGTAGAAGGAGCCGCTCGCGCAACTCCAACCCCCACAGATCGTAGCGTGCGGATTTCCCGCACTACGCTCTTCAAAGTCTGATTCACAGAACTGCCAGCCTTTGCATCCTAGTATACGGAACGCTCAGACTTGGCTTTAAAATTGGATAAAGCTCTTTCAGCTTGTTAAATTTCTCCCAGGTAACATAACTCTTTTGGCTACGTCTACTGAGCATTTCCCTCCACCTCTTTTCTGTGTGGTGGTATATCCTAATCAAGGC
This sequence comes from Nitrospirota bacterium, assembly GCA_003228495.1. Classification (GTDB taxonomy): domain Bacteria; phylum Nitrospirota; class Nitrospiria; order Nitrospirales; family UBA8639; genus Nitrospira_E. Next base: position 3,580 of record QIDY01000296.1, on the reverse strand, counting down.
TTTGAAATTACCTCCCAAGCCATAGTAGGCATAATGCCCTCTTAGAAAGAGATTAATTCTCCTAACTTGCTCCCTAATCGGATAGTGCATTAGCACTTTCATGAGTGCTTTTAATTTCTGCCCACTCCTTCTGAACCTAGTCTTTTCCGTCTTACGACCCATCATAAAGTTTCCCTTACGATTACGAGTACAGAAATGAGTAAATCCTAGAAAATAGACCGTCTCTACTTTCTCACCCCTTTCTGTTGCGTGTCGCTGCGCAAATCTTCCAAATTCTATTAGGCGAGTTTTGTTTGGCTCTAATGCCAATGAGAATTTTGCTAACCTCTTCTTCAGTGTGTCTTGAAAACGTAATGCATCCTTCCGATACTGGAAACAAACTACAAAGTCATCAATATACCTTACTAAATACGCCTCTCCCATTAGTCTCGATTTTACTACTTTCTCGAACCAAAGGTCTAATACGTAATGTAGATATATATTACTCAGCAGAACGCTAATGCTCCCCCCCTGGGGAGTTCCTTGATCTGGGATGGTTACATTTCCATTTTCCAGTACACCTGCTTTAAGCCATCGTTTAATAAGATTTATGATCCTAGGATCTCCAATCCGATGCTCAACGAATTTGATAAGCCAGTTATGATTTAGACTGCCGAAATAGTTCTTTAGATCAGCTTCGTATACCCAGCTGACCTTCTTTCCTGATATGACTTCATTTAGAGTCGCGAGCGCTTGATGTGCGCTTCTTTTGGGTCTTCCTCCGAATGAACAGGACAAGAAATCCTGTTCATATATCGATGAAAGAACAGTTGATACGCTTCTCTGTAGCGCCCGATCTCCAACTGAAGGGATCCCTATGGGTCTTTTCTCCTGTTTGCCAGGTTTTGGTATCCAACACCGTCTCACCGCAGGCGGTTTGTACCCCCGCGTATGGACTGATTGAATCATAGGGTCGATCCATATCTGAAATGTCTCTTTCGCTTCTTTAACTGTGACTCCATCAATTCCTGGAGAGGTGTTTAAATCTATGTGACATAGACTTTTCCACACGAGCTCCTCGGTGATGTGATGTGCCAAAGAAGTAAACCTAAATTTTGACTCTCGTTGAGCCTTTCTTGCTATTTCTTCTAGTTTTGTTTGCATGTTAGAGTGTCTCCTTACATTGAATTAAGGCTCTTATCCTCCCATGGAATGGAGCACATGTGTCATTAAAAGAATTCATACTTTGCTAACCGCTTCCCCATGTAATAGGCTCTCCCCATCTCAGAGTACTATCAGTTAGTCCGACTGCCGACATCCCATCGAGTTTTCCTCACTTATGGGCTTGTCCAACTCTACAGGTTTCCCTGAGAATGTCGGCTCTCCCTTGTTCCCATGAGATCCTTTGATAGCATGCCGCAGGTACGAATCCCGGAAATAGCTCTGGGCTCTCGCCTCTTGCGAGCCCTTCGCTGCTGCCTTCCCCATTGAGGGACAAGGTCGGCTACTTCACATTAGTTCGATTTCGGGACTAATTATTCTCCGGCCTACTATCTTCCTGTCTACGCTTCGCAATGTCTGTTACCATTCACCACGCAAGACTCGGTACTCAGCTGCTGGCTAAGCTTTGCTAAGGTATTCATTTCAGAATACTGTTTCTCATGAGCTTTCAAGGCGCAACCCCCACACCACCGTGCATACGGATCAACGTACACGGCGGTTTCTGTAAATTCAACTTCTCTTGATTATTTGAACAAGCGAGACAAGACCCATTCCCGTAAAGTATTGCGGTGGATAAGCTCGGCTCAATAGCTTAAAGGTGCTCATTCGATATGGCCCCTTACTGCTATTTGCCATCATGAAGCATTCGTCGGGAGGTATTCCCTTCGCTGCTAGCTTTCTGTATCGAACACGGGCTTTTCCCCATTGACGCCAGAGAATTATTCTCAAGCGGCTGCGGACCCACCGGTCTAAGTCTTTAGCGTACTGTGTTGTGTCAGCATGTCGGAAATAGTTACCCCACCCCCGCAGGAGTGGGTTGAGCTTTGTCTGGATCCATGTCTCCAGATTCATCCCTCTTCCTATCCGACATAATTGCTTAACCTTCGCACATAGGCGCTTTCGACTTTGTTCATGCACACGTATCGTTGTTTGTTTACGAGACGTGAATGAAAAGCCTAGGAATTTCCTTCGCCACGGATGGGCAACTGCACTCTTGCCTTGGTTTACCTTCAGACGGAGTTTCTTCTCTACATATCGTGTAATAGAGTCGAGCACTCGACCTCCGGCTTTTTCCGATTTGACATAGATATTACAGTCGTCTGCGTAGCGACAGAACTTATGCCCTCTTTTCTCTAGCTCTTTGTCTAAATCATCGAGCATGATATTTGAGAGAAGAGGAGATAAGGGGCCTCCTTGTGGAACCCCTTCCTTACTCCCTGTTACAATACCACCTTCCATGATGCCTGATTTAAGGTATCGACGAATGAGTGTCAGAAGTCTCACTTCTGATATCTTCCGCCTAATTCTTTCCATCAGGATATCGTGGTGTACTTTATCAAAGAATTTCTCAAGATCCATATCTACCACCCATCGTCTTCCTTCTCGAATATATTCTTTAGCCTGAGAGACGGCCATTGCCGCATTGCGGCGTGGCCGAAAGCCATAGCTATAATTAGAAAAGGTGGGTTCGAAGAACGTCTCTATCGCCTGATGGATCGCCTGTTGAATAAGACGGTCCATTACCGTAGGTATTCCAAGTTTTCGTACCCCTCCAGTGGGTTTGGGTATTTCTACTCGTTTTACCGGTTGAGGCCGATAGGTCCCCTCTAAGAGTTGTTGTTTGGTTGTCTCCCAACTCTCTCTGAGGAGATTCTTGAGTCCATCAGTTGTGATGCCGTCAACTCCAGGTGCTCCTTTGTTTCTGACAACACGCTTGTAGGCTTCGGTCATGTTTTCTGTGCTAACGAGCTTTTTCATTAGCCAAGATTGGTTGTTAACGGTTTGTTCTTCTCCTGATGTTAGGTGGATCACGCACGCCGGCTCTCCCTCTGGGTACTGCCCAGATTCGTTTCCGTTTGCTTCAGAGGCTTCGCCTCTTCTTTTCTGTGACTGTCCTTCCATTTTCAAAGTCTCCGTTATCATTTACAGATTCACCCCTTCGGCCGTCGTTTCCGGCCTAATATGGGATCTGCTGATTGCTCCCGCCTTACTTCATCACAGTGGATGCCTGTGGATCACAGGAAAGCGTTGAGCCCTCCCCGGGTAAGACAATAAACTTTCCCGCTTATCCCTATCGGATCTACGCTCGTGGATTCTGTAAGGGTATTGGACTTCGTGGTCAGAGGCCCACTTATCCTCCACGTTCGCCTCATCCGCTTTTTGTTAATCAGGGCAGCGTTTTGCCTTCGGCTTCCTTCAGATTCCACCTCACGATGGACACCCTTGCCGTCCGCTAACTATTCCCCCCTTCGGGTTAGTAAGGGACTTTCACCCTCAAGTTTATTGCCATGCCGGGCACACCTCGTACAGAGCCGCCCTTGCAGGGCTTAAGAAAGCAAAACCACCTCACCTCAGCCCAATAAGGTTCAATGCCAAGTTG
>QIDY01000290.1 GCA_003228495.1 Nitrospirota bacterium | reverse complement strand
GTGAATCCAATGCCCAACAATTCCAGCAAGAGGTCTTTTTTTGAACAAAGGAAACTTACAAAAGCTTTGTGGAATGGGACAAGGCAGCGGATACGGAATCAGTGGGGCATCTCCGTGAAATTCCCACAATTGCAAGATCGTAGGTTTCAGAGGCCAAGGCCATAGCCTGGCTGTGGGATATTTTCTAGATTGATGGCCAGGCAGAATCTTAAAATGAAGGCCCATACAAGATTCGACCTCATATAGGTACTACTCCGGAGGGGGCTAACCAGATTCAGAAGCCTCAGGCAAATGGATCTCCACATTTTGGAGCGAAAAAGAAGTGAAATCTCGAACATTGAACGTTAAGAGCGCAGAGGCTTTTGCCTTTTGAGCACAGAGAGCAATGACCCAGTCATACGTTCTTCCACCACTTACATCTTTGCCGGGAGCTTCAAGCACGAGACATCGGTAATCTTTCTCATTTAGCGCAATACATTTATATTCATTCAGAAAATTGCCTTCAATGAGAATTTTTGCATCTTGGGAAGAGAGACGATGTGGAGAAGGAAGACGAGTCAATACCGCGTAGGTTTCGACAAGTGTTGGAGCAGCCACCATCATGGTTTCTCTTCGTCTCAAACGTCGTTCAATTTCTCCGATAGCAGCTTGATGATGTTCATGCCATGAACAGATAGCAGCAACCATGACACTGGAATCCAACAGAAAGGTTGGCATACGGACTAAGACGAGGCAGATCGGCCGTGGCGTACTTGCTGACGAGTTTGCTTGACCGTCTCGTTGGTGAGAGAGGTTGTCGGCTTCTCAGGAACAGCGACCAGGAACCGTCCTCGCTTGGTTAGTTTGACAGGTAAGGGAGCTGGCTCAATTTCGACCACCCCCTCACGCCACCGTACTTCGAGAGGGACACCGGGTTCTAGTCCGGCAATTTTACGAATGGCTTTCGGGATTACGAGACGACCGGATAAATCAATGGTAGATTTCATGGCATTATTTTACCATGAAATTTACCAAAAACAAACCATCACCAAGTAAAAGATGATGACGGGAAAGACTCATTGGACATGAATATAAGGGCACTTCTAAAAACTGGCGTTTTCCGAATTTTGCACTTGTAGGGCATTGAAATCATTAACACCAAAATTCTGATGTTGGAGTTTTTAGAGGTGCCCTAATGGTAGTTTCGCCACCTTCGGCCATCTTTGGCTAATAACGCATCAGCCTCTGGTGGCCCCCAGTTTCCTGCTGAATAGGAGTGGATGCCATGCGAACCGAGACTGCCCCAGACTTTGACAATGGGATCGACCACATTCCATCCCAATTCGACGTTGTCACTCCGTTGAAACAGCGTGGTATCACCCGCCATCACATCATGTAAGAGCGTTTCATACCCGGTACTGGGGGCATCACCAAAATACTCTGCATATTGAAAGTCCATATCCACCGTTCCCACTTGCACTTTCGGCCCAGGAATTTTGGCACCAAAGCTTAAAGAAATGCCTTCATCAGGTTGAATCCGGATCACAAGTACATTTGGCGTGAGCTGATCTACCGGGGTTTTCCGAAAGAGCATGAGCGGGGGGGATTTAAACTGAATGACGACCTCGGTCATCCGAGTGGGTAATCGCTTGCCCGTACGCAAATAAAACGGGACGTTTTCCCAGCGCCAACTTTCAATAGATAAGTTCATCGCCACAAAGGTTTCTGTCAGGGAATGAGGATCAACATCCATTTCAGTCCTGTAGGAGGCAACAGGTTGCTCGGCAATCACTCCGGCTGCATATTGTCCGGCAACTGTGGATTGCAAGACCTCCACCGGATTCATGGGCTGAATGGCACGGAGGACTTTTGCTTTCTCATCACGGACCGCTTCGGGATCAAACGCGTTGGGTGGCTCCATCGCCACAAATGCCAAAATTTGTAAGAGATGGTTAGGCACCATGTCACGTAGGGCTCCGGCCTTTTCATAGTAGGTCCCGCGGTGTTCGACCCCCAACGTTTCGGCGACGGTGATTTGAACATGATCAATGTATTGCCGGTTCCAAATGGGTTCAAAGATGCCATTGGCGAATCGAAATACTAAGATATTTTGAACCGTTTCTTTCCCTAAGTAATGATCGATGCGGTAAATTTGACGTTCGTCCAACACCTCGCAAAGGGACTGATTGAGCGATCGAGCCGAAGGCAAATCATGTCCAAATGGTTTTTCAATGATGATCCGGCGAGAAAAGTCCTTTCGGTGCTCCACTAATCCTTGAGCTCCAAGTTGTTGGACGATTTCTGTAAAAAATGTTGGGGCCGTGGCCATGTAATACAGATAATTCCCTTGGGTCCCGTGTGTCTGATTGATTTGTGTGAGCAATCCCTTGAGACGCTCATATGTCTGCGGATCTAAAAAATCACCGGAGAGATAATATAAACGGTCGAGTACCCAATCTTTTATCGTGGCTTCGATAGGACGAGAGGACAATTCCTGGATATCCCGATTGATCTTGTCTCTGAAATCTTCGGTGTTCATGGAAATTCCATCAATTCCAAGGATTGCAAATTCTTGAGGAAGATGATGGCTGACTGCCAAGTTATAGAGTGCTGGAATCAATTTTCGCTTGGTCAGATCCCCTTGGGCCCCAAAGATGACAAAGAGCGTAGGTGGGCGGGTTTGCCCATTGCTTGGCTGTTGAAGGACAGGATGTTCTTTGAGATGTGAAGCCTGATTAACTCCTAGGTGATTGGAATCGGCTTGATCTTGGATTAATGCAGAAGAGTCAGTGGGTTTTTGTGTCTCTGCGGGGTGTGTTTTGCTTGATAAATACATGTTCTTTCTTTTACCTATGTTGGGAGGATGGGGCAGAAAAAGAGCTGCGCAAGAAGGCCGCAGCTCTTTTCAAATCGACAACTTAAGAATCATTATACCACTTTGATCACAAGATTGTTTAAATGTTCCATCCCGATGCAATCTAGAATGCAATACGCTCGATATTGGGCGCCTTCTTGTCCAGTCTGGAATGTGATACTTGATTGTTGGTTAAACATCCAAATTTTTTGAGATTCCTTGGTCCATCCCTCGTTTCCCGTAATGGCGACTTGGTGAGTATCTCCATATGCCAAACTAGTCACGGTTTCATCGAAGACAAAGGTGATTCGAACCATCGAATCTTTCGGAATTTTCAAAGGATTTTTGGCTCCAAATAATTTCCCTCGTTGATTTAAAAATCCTTTTTGATTGACTTTAACCATGACCTCTAGATCTATCTTTTTGGAAGTTACGGATGATGCCAGTGTGATTGGTCCATGCAGGGTACCACTGAAGAATGTCAATGCGGTAGCGAAAACGAAAAATTTCAATGCCTGCTTTTTCATGATTTTTCCTCCTTTAAAAGTATGACGATTGATTTTCCTAACCAATAACATTGGGCCCGATTTTGCTCAGTTCTTGCTGATGTTTGTGAATCTCTTGTTCGTGGATATTGTGTGCCTGTGGGCTATGGATACATTCTTGTCCGCATGTTGGCACACCCTTGTTATGTAAGAACTCTGTGCAGGTAATGGCTTCTACGCCACCATGAGGCACGCCTCGGAAGACATTAATTTCAAAGTTGACGTCACAATTTTTTTTCAAGACCGGGCATTCCACAGTCGTCATGGCTTGGGGAACTTTTTCATCCATTGGTTCTTTCCTTTATGATTAGGTGATTAAGGTGAAAGCCTGTGAATACCTCAAGAACGGCCCATTCGTTGTCGTGTTCATGCTTTTCCTTGAAAGCCCAAACTCAAGGGAGTAGCTGATAAATAAAAATCTGCGAAGGAGGGACAATAAAAAATCCTCTCGACTGGGAAGGTCCCTTTCGATCAAAGGAACGTCCGGCCTGAGAGGATCCTGAGGATCGTCATCCCTCCTTCGGCAACCCGGCTATCAGGATTTGGTTAAAGCCTGATCCGTGGTGTTGCGCCCCCATCTTGCAATGGGTTTGCCTTTTCGGGAAGGGGTAC
>QIDY01000219.1 GCA_003228495.1 Nitrospirota bacterium | reverse complement strand
ACGATGGCTTGGCTGGCGCGGGTGCTGAGGAATCGCTGTTGGTCGTATCCCAACACGATTTCCCATGCCGAGTCTTCATAGCGATTGATGAGTGGAAGGGCTACCTCGTTCAGCATCCACTGGCCGTGTCGGAGGTCCTCTTTGATGTGCACGTCCCAGTAGCCGATGGCTTGTTCACTGAAGCCAAGACGTTCTCCCGCGGTTTTGTAATTCTGGAATGCGGCAGGGACTGAGATTTCGAAGTAGAGGAGGCTTCCGATATACCGCAAGAAATTCCTTTTACGCTCACAAACGGTGAAGCTGTGATTGATGTTGGCGAGTACTTCCCACGGAATGGTTTCAAAGTACGCTTCTGGCGTGGTGTTCATGCCAAATTCGGTCAGCATTGCCGAAAAAAATGATGAATGTTTTCTCGCCAATTTCCCTCCTCCGTACTCCTCGAGTAGGATTTTGGTGAGCATAGCTTGAACTTCGTTCCCAACGCCGCCAATGACTCGTGACAATTGGCTGGCTTCCACCAATCCATCCAGCGAGGCGATTGCTAACAATCGACGGTATCCAGTCTGCGACATTTTGTTGCGAAAGAAGAGGCTCGTCTGAGATGGTTTTGGATCCAGATCTTCAGCCGCACGTTCCTGGAGGGCGGTCTTGATGTCTAAGTCCTTCAAGGCAGGAATATTAATGTTCCGGGCCTCCCAGAACTGCCAGGCCGTATCAATCTTTGTTCGCACGGAGAAGAGAAACGCTGAATTCTCATTGGCGTAATTCTCAAGATCGTCATACCAGAACAGTTTTAATCGATTGATTCGATACAGAATCCTTTGAAGGAAGAGCTGGGCGTTGGGAGAAGTGGCCTGGTCCTGGTAGGCTTCTGCCATGGCCAAACCCAACGCATGTTCAAATGGTTCCAGGCATTCGGGCGTGTTGGAGACATGCTGATCGAGATCGTCATGCCGAAGGAGATGCGTAAACGCCTCTTCGGCTTCACGGAAATCGATTTCGGCAAGAGTTTGGAAAGAAGAAACGTTCATTAGGGGACGATTTAAATATGAAATGGGTGTATAAAGGCTGTCGGAGCTACATTCTAGCAAGCTCCTAGAAGGGTGATCAAACTCTGAACCATGTCAAACGTGAAAGAAGGAGACTCATGTCATTTGAATATCATAATTTGCGATCGGGGACCGCAGCCGTATCATCCGATGACCAGTTTGCTCAAGCCGTGCTTGAAGGACTATCGAGAGAACCGAAGCGTCTGCCATCGTGGTTGATATTCGATGATCGGGGCAGCAGAATCTTCACCGAGATTACCCAACTTGCAGGGTATCACCCAGCGCAATGTGAGTTTGAGATATTCCAGAATCACAAACAGGCCGTCACCGATTTGCTGGCGAAACATGCGTTTCGGGTCATTGAGCTTGGCGCGGGAGATGGAAAGAAAACTCAAATTCTTCTTGAGCACTTCATCCAGGGCCGGCTGGCCTTCGACTATGTGCCAATCGATATCTCCGAGGGCGCAGTCAAGAATCTCGTTGCCTTTCTGGAGTCGCGATTTTCACAGAGTACCATGTCGGTTACAGGACTGGCTGCCGATTACTTTGATGGTCTCCGTGCGATCAAAGAGCAATCCAACTTGCGAAACTTCGTTCTCTTTCTGGGCTCTACCATCGGGAATATGGAGTTACCTGCAGCCGAGCTGTTTGTTCGGAAATTGCGGGAATCTTTAAACGATGGGGACTATCTCATGATCGGGTTCGATCTCATGAAGCACCCGAAGACCTTGTATTCAGCCTACAATGACTCAACAGGAGTGTTCGAAAGATTCAATCTCCACCTGCTTGATGTACTGAATCGAAAGCTAGGGGCGAATTTTGTGAAAGATCATTATGTGCAACAGGGGCATTACAATCCGGGAACACATGCAGTCGAGAGCTACATTTACAGTACCCGGGAGCACGTTGTGTTCATTGAGGTATTGGGGAAGGACTTTTTTTTCGGTGCGTGGGAGCCGATGCAAACAGAGCATTCCTACAAGTACACACAATCAGAAATTGAATTATTGGCTGAGAAGAGTGGGTACCGGATTGTTAAGCATCTGTTTGATACACACAATCATTTTGTGGATTCGATCTGGGAGGTGAAAAAATAGTGCGGCTCTGGTGTTATCCTCACCGATGGTAAGCATTGCCAAGGGTTTGGATTTAGTTTAGCCAGTAGTTGCAGGTCTGGGTTTCGTGAACCCTTAATGGCTTTCTTTGACAAGGTTCTTATTCCATTCCGGGACCTCAATAGTCAGATCTTTCTCGCCGTTGGGAACGCATTGACAGGCAAGCCTAGAGTTCAGGCTCAAGCCAGGGGCTTCATCGAGCTGATCATTTTCGTCATCTGTCGGTTCGTTACAGGTCTCGAGACCTTCTTTGACGATAATATGGCAAGTCGAGCAGGCGCAGACGCCACCGCAGGCATGTTCCACATCAATGCCATTTCCTAAGGCGATATCTAAAATGCTCCCAACTAATCCTGTATCTCCAAACGGTAGCTTGGTAGGGTCGACCTGTATTTCAATGGGTGCTTCCGGAGTGATAAAAGTCACCTTGAACGTTTTCTGTGCAACGGCCGTTTCCATTTTTTCAATATACGGGTTACTGCCTCCCATTGTTTTCTCCTTTTAAAACAATATGTTGTAATTAAATATACTCAAATGATTTAAATTAGGCTTTATTATTCTCTCTGATAATCCGACCAATTAAATCTCCGACCATATTAGTCTTGACTGACTTGTGAGGTCAATGATACATTAACCCCGATCATATAAGTCGGGATTGCTGAACCAACAGCCAGACGTTTGAGTTTGGAGTACACGATACTCGGAATGCCATATTCGATATGTTGAAACTTTCAAAAAAAGCAGATTATGCCTTGATGGCTCTCCAGTATATGGCGACGGTTAAGTCTGGAGAGACGAGTCCATTTAATCCAAGTCGAGTGGTGAATACCAAGGAGATTGCCGAGGAGCATCTGATTCCCTTAGAGCTCTTGGCGAAAGTGCTTCAGACTTTGGCCAAACACGAGATGATTGAAAGTCAAAATGGTCCCAAGGGTGGGTATGTCCTGGCGCGTGAGCCACGGGATATTTCCATTGCACAGGTCTTGGAAGCGATCGAAGGGCGTTTAGGCATTGCCGATTGTTATCATGAAAAAGATGATCATGCGGCTTGTGAACAGATGGAACATTGCAATATCCGCACGCCGCTCCTCAAAGTTCAAGAAAGTATTATGCAATTACTCAGTAGCATGTCTATTGAAGATATGATGGCCGAACCTCCCTTAATTATTGTGGAATCCCGAAAACCAGAAGGAGTTCAATTATGAAGTTGCCCATATATTTAGATAATCATTCGACCACCCCCTGTGACCCTCGGGTTGTCGATGCGATGCTCCCGTTTTTCACGGAAAAATTTGGCAATTCGGCGAGCCGTAACCACAGTTTTGGGTGGGAAGCGGAAGAAGCTGTGGAGCATGCCCGAAAACAAATTGCGCACCTGGTCGGCGCCGATGCCAAGGAAATTATCTTTACCAGCGGGGCGACAGAGTCGGATAATTTGGCTCTCCAAGGCATCGTGGGGATGTACAAAGAGAAAGGCAATCATATTATCACAAATTCGACCGAACATCGGGCTGTGATTGATACGGCGAAATATCTTGAAAAGAAGGGTGTCACTGTCACCTTTCTTCCCGTGGATAAAGCCGGCATGGTCAGTCCTGATGATGTGCGCAATGCGATTACCGACAAAACAATTTTAATTTCGGTGATGTTGGCGAACAATGAGATTGGTACGATCAATCCCATTGCGGAAATTGGAAAAGTGGCCAAAGAAAAGGGCGTTATTTTCCATTGTGATGCGACCCAGGGTGTTGGGAAAATTCCCGTGAATGTACAGGAAATGGGCATTGATCTTATGTCCTTTTCCGGTCACAAAATTTATGGTCCCAAGGGTGTGGGTGC
>QIDY01000087.1 GCA_003228495.1 Nitrospirota bacterium | reverse complement strand
GGCGCTATGTAGATTTGCTTCCCGTAGAAGGTACACACTTCATTGGGAAGTATGCTGGGTTTACCCCTCTCGTTCACGCTAAAAACCTTGGAAACTTTTTAGGCCTCGACCATCTGTATATCAAGAACGATTGCGTCAATCACCCAACCCTTTCGTTCAAAGATCGTGTGGTGGCTATCGCCCTCACTCGTGCACGAGAACTAGGTTTTGGGTTTTGAAACCGTCGCTTGTGCCTCCACAGGGAATTTGGCCAATTCCGTGTCGGCTCATGCCGCCTCGGCAGGTATGAAGTGTTATGTGTTTATTCCAGGTGACCTTGAGGCAGCCAAAGTATTAGGCAACCTCATCTATCGTCCGAATGTCATTGAGATCGAAGGCAATTATGATGACGTCAATCGACTCTGCAGCGAAATCGCCGGAGAACGGCATTGGGCCTTTGTGAATATCAACATCCGCCCCTACTATGCCGAAGGGTCGAAAACCTTGGCGTTCGAAACAGTCGAACAATTAGGGTGGCGAGCTCCCGATCAAGTGGTTGTTCCCATGGCTTCGGGGTCACTCCTCACGAAAATCTGGAAAGGGTTAAAGGAATTTGAAAAGGTCGGACTTCTTGATTCCGTCTCGACCAAAGTCAATGGCGCCCAAGCCGAAGGTTGCTCCCCTATTGCCACCGCTTTTCGAAACGGCCGCGATTTTTTCAAGCCCGTGAAACCCGATACCATTGCCAAATCCTTAGCCATTGGTAATCCTGCTGATGGCTATTATGCACTCAAAACCGCGGCAGAAAGCCATGGCGCCATGGATGCGGTCACCGACGATGAAATCGTCGAGAGCATTAAACTCCTGGCCCAAACGGAGGGCATTTTTGCCGAGACCGCTGGTGGCGTGACTATTGGAGTGTTAAGAAAATTGGTCAAACAGGGGTTGATACAAAAAGACGAGGTTACCGTGGCGTATATCACAGGAAATGGACTGAAAACACAGGAAGCGGTTGTCGATTCAGTTGGACGGCCTACCCGCATTCAACCCAGTCTCAAGCATTTTACCAAGACTTTTGGCATTGAGGAGTCACCATGATTAAGGTACGTATCCCTACTCCCCTTCGTCCCATGACCGGCGGAAAAAATGAAGTGGAAGTTGCTGGCAATACCATTGCAGAAATTATCGACAATTTAGGATCGGCACATCCGGGCATTAAAGAACGCCTTTACGACGAACAGGGAGAAGTGCGGCGATTTATCAATATATATGTCAACGAAGAAGACATTCGATTTTTGACAGGCAAAGAAACCCCGTTAAAAGATGGCGATGAAGTATCGATTATTCCCGCCATTGCAGGAGGCAGATGAATGGCCAAACTTCGTTTCCATATTCGGTATCCTGAAGAACGCATTCCCGATCCAATCCTGTATCAAATTGGGAAAGAATTTCAGGTGGTGCCCAGCATTCGACGAGCCGATGTTCGTGAAACCACTGGCTGGCTCGATGTGGAATTCACGGGTGAAGCCGATGAAATTGATCGGGCCGTCGCAGGCCTTCGCCAAAAAGGGTGCATCGTCGATCCCATCGAACTCAATGTCGTAGAATAACTATGCAATTCACGGATTCACAAATCAACCGCTATAGCCGCCAGATGATTCTGAGTGAAGTGGGTGGCAAGGGCCAAAAAAAACTTCAGGAGGCCAAGGTTCTCATCATTGGCGCGGGAGGACTGGGATCTCCATCCGCCCTGTACTTAGTAGCGGCAGGCATTGGCACCCTCGGGCTCACCGACGGAGATGTCGTCGACCTTTCCAATTTACAGCGCCAAATTCTCCATACTACTGATCGCATCGGCGTTTCAAAAGTTGAATCGGGTGGGCAATTATTATCCGCGCTAAATCCCGAAACGACACTGCAACTCTATCCTGAACATGTCGGTAAAGATAACATCATGCCTCTGCTTGAAAAGTATGACATCATCCTCGATGGATCCGATAATTTCTCGACTCGATTTTTGATTAACGATGCCTGCTTCTTCGCGAAAAAAACCTTAATTTCTGGAAGCATCTTTCGGTTTGAGGGGCAACTGGCTACGATCAAGCCTCATGAGGGCTTTCCCTGTTACCGCTGTTTGTATCCGGAACCCCCACCCGCCGGGTTAGTTCCAAATTGCCAGGAAGCCGGGGTGTTAGGTGCTTTGGCAGGCACCATTGGTGTCTTACAAGCGAATGAAGCCATCAAAGAAATTCTCGGGCTAGGAGAAACGCTTGCCGATCGCCTTCTGCTTTATGATGCCTTAGATATGACATTCAGAAAAGTCGGCCGCCCGAAAGCCCACGATTGCCCTCTCTGCGGACCTCATCCCACCATCACCGAGTTGAGAGAGGACTATGAGGTTTCCTGTAGCCTCTAACCTTCATGCTTCATATTCCTTCCGGAATCATTCAAGACATGATTGCCCATGCGCGGGAACTGGCTCCGCATGAATGCTGCGGCATCTTATCCGGCAAACAGGAAACAGTCGTCGAGTGCTATCGCATTACGAATATCCTGGCCACCATGTCGAAACAGGAGCTCTCTCGTTTTGACGGGGCTAAACTTTCCGACCTACAACGACTCTCTCCCGAAGAACGTGCGGATATAGCCTTTCAAATGGATGCCCGAGAAATGGCCATGGCCCAACGCGACATTCGCACAAAAGGCCATGACCTCTTAGGATTTTACCACTCCCATACCTTCAGCCCTGCCCGGCCTTCCCAAACCGATATCACCATTGCCATGGAATTTGAAAGTTATCGCACGAAACTCAATCTACCCGAGCCCCTCCATCTCATCGTATCCTTGGAACAGGCCGCCCACCCGGTTATCAAGGCCTATCGGATCCAAGAGGCTCAACCAACCGAAATATCAATCCAACCTACGGGCTAACTACCATTTTTTCCCCTTATCCTATCCGATTTTCACACTTCCCATGGACTTCCAGGCTGCTACCTTGAGATAATGCCACAGTTTTTCATCTCGTTCAGCATGTAAGGAGAAAACAATGTCCGCCACAAAGTATGTTCTTTGTTTGGTCTGCCTTTTCATTGCATTTGATACAAGTTCACCCGTCTTTGCCGAAGCCTCAACGACACTCAAAAGTTATTACAGCCCCATCGTCCGATTGGAAGCCGATAAAGGGTATTTCCTCGTCACAACAGACTCTGGGATTCAATGGATTCAAGTGGAAGATAGCGTAAAGCCTCATCTCAAAACATTGGAGGTTGGCGACATGATCGATATCGTTGTTGAACTGCGACCAGATAATGTTCCTCCTCTTCTCAAATCCTGGAAACTCGCAAGAAGCTCCTCTCCTTGCAAAATCTTTAACGGGAAAACCTGCAGTCAAAAATAAAACTACATCTATAAGTATTCCCCCTCAATAATATTTAAGAGACTTCAAAGTCACCTTCCGACATTCCACTGCCATTTTGGCATCAACCTTCCACCAGCCCCAGAAAACATAGCGAACCCCTTTCTTCATTGAATATTCAGCCTCCCTTACTCAAATAAATCCCCCACAAGGTTGTCATTTTAAATTGACATATTTATAATTAAAAATACATTCTTACCTTACTTGGGTATCTCTATGAACTGCTTCAGATGGAATATCGAGCAACGAGGCCAAAGACCTTTTTCATAGTCACGACCACCCCGTGACTATTCCGGACTTATATTGAACACCGGCTTACGCAAATCACCAATGAAAATTTTCAATGTAAATTCTTCGACCACGCATAGGACTAATTAAAGTATGCTCGATCTTGATTTAGGCCCCTTGTGGCTTACCTTGCAATTGGCAGGGACCACGGTTCTGGTTCTTTTACTCGTTGGAACTCCTATTGCCTGGTGGCTCGCCTTCACCTCTTCCCGATTTCGAACGGTGATCGAAGCCGTCGTAGCCCTTCCCATCGTCTTGCCTCCAACCGTGTTAGGGTTTTATCTCTTGATAGCACTCGGGCCGAATGGACCCATCGGTGGCCCCTGGAAGGAAGTTACAGGGGCGGCCTTATCTTTCACATTTACCGGCCTGGTCATCGCTTCAACCTTCTATTCCTTGCCTTTTGTCGTACAGCCCCTACATGGCGCCTTCGAAGCTTTAGGAAGAAAACCCTTAGAAGCGGCTTGGGCCCTTGGCGCATCCAAACTCGACACGTTTTTGACCGTGGCTTCGCCGATGGCTATTCGAGGGTATCT